>JAKQLM010000134.1 GCA_029567145.1 Pseudomonadota bacterium | reverse complement strand
TCGCGGGCTGCCATCGCGGCAAGCCCGGCGATCTCGGGCTCCAGCCCCCCGGCCAGCTCTGCATCCGTGATCTGCCAGCCGCGCCCGCGCAGCCAGTCCTCGACCTCTTCCTGCGGGCTGGCGATGCCTTGCGCGGCCGTGTCGCCGCTGCCGTCCAGATAGGACACCAACGCCTCGGCCCCCGCCGCCAGCCGTTCGCTGTCACTGTGCAGGTTGCGGTGGAACCGGTCGGCCCAGACGGGCTCCAGGTCCGGGGTTTCCGCCAGGATCGCCGCCGTTGCCCGCACGGCGGACAACGACGACAGCAACTCGTGCAGCGATTGCGACAGGTTCGGATCATGCGTCATCCGGTCGTTCAGCGCCTCGACCGCACGCTCCAGCGCCTGCGCCTCGGCCCCCAAGGCCACCAACAGCCGCGCCCAGCCGGGAAAGCGGCTGACCAGATCCTCGACCCGGTCCAGTTCGGCCCCCGTTTCGCCCACCCGGCCAGCACCCGGCCCGGCAGCACCCGGCCCCATCGGCCCGGCTCTGGCGGCAACCGCGCGCAGATCCTCGACCAGTGCCGCCTCTTGCCCTTCGGCCAGCGCCGCCCGGTCGATCCCCAGGGCATCGGCCAGTCGGTCCATCACCTCGGGCGTGACCTTGCGGCGGTTGTGTTCGATAAGGTTCAGGTAGGACGGCGAAATCCCCGCCCGTGCCGCGACATCGGCCTGCCGCAGACGCGCCGCCATCCGCCGTTCGCGCAGCTTGGTTCCGGTCAGGGCAGAGAGCGGCATCGCCGGGGCAGGTCCTTGCAAGGGATTGACAGGATCAGCCCGGATTTACAACTTCCTGTCAAGGGACCGACGTCAGTCGAACCCGGCAAAGCGGTGCCCATAGAACGCGACGGCCCGGTTGGCGCAGTCCTGCACGGCCAGATGCAGATGCGCCTGTTCGTTCACCTCCGGGCTTTGCGTGTCGCGCCCCAGCGCCGCGCGCCCTGCGCCCGACCGGTCCGCCACATGCCCGCGCCACAGCGCCACCTGTTCGTCCAGATGCGCCTCCAGCACGGGATCGCCCTGCCCGCGGGTGATTTCCGAGATGCGTTCCGCCACCGCCAGGCAATAGGCCGCCTCATCCGCAGGCGTCGCGGTCCCGAACAGATACTCGGCCGGGGCGGCAAAGCCCTGCCACCAGACCAGCGTCAGAAGCCCCGCCAACCCGGCTGCCGCCAGCGCCCATCCGATCAGCTTCATCCCGCCCCCATGTTGCGGGGCCACAGAAGCACGAAATCCTTAAGAAAAAGCGGGCGCGGCCTTTCGACCACGCCCGCCCAGTCCGTCCGACAGGTTTACTCTGCCAGCGCCTTGTCGGTGATCATGCTGGTCCACGCCCCTTCCGGAGCCTTGGTGATCACCGGGTCCGACCCGCCGGCCAGAAGCGTCGCCACGGTCTTTTCCGCAGCCGCCACATCCAGCGCGCCGTTCGACCCTGCGGTCAGCTTGGCCACTTCGGACATCATCCGCTTCTGATGCTCTTCGGTCTGCGCGCCGGTCTGGTCGTTCTCCAGCACGATCATCGCCGCCTCGTCGGTGTTCGCTTCGGCGTATTTCCAGCCCTTCATCGACGCACGGACGAACTTGACCATCGTCTCCTGGAAGGCCGGATCGGCCAGCTTGTCTTCCATGACGTAAAGCCCGTCTTCCAGCGTGGCGACACCCATGTCCTGATACTTGAACGTCACCAGCTGTTCCGGCGTGATGCCCGCATCAATGACCTGCCAGTATTCGTTGTAGGTCATGGTCGAAATGCAGGCCGCCTGCTTTTGCAGCAGCGGGTCGACGTTGAAGCCCTGCTTCAGCACCGTCACACCGCCTGCCGAGCCGTCCGTCGCCAGCCCCAGCTGCGACATCCAGGACAGGAACGGATATTCGTTGCCAAAGAACCAGACGCCCAGCGTCTTGTCGGCGAAATCCTTCGGCTCCTTGATCCCTGTGTCCGCAAGGCAGGTCAGCATCATCCCCGAGGACGCGAACGGCTGCGCGATGTTGACCAGCGCCAGCCCCTTTTCGCGCGCGGCCAGCGCGGAGGGCATCCAGTCGATGACCACATCCGCACCGCCGCCCGCGATCACCTGCGTCGGAGCGATGTCCGGCCCGCCGGGAAGGATGGTGACGTTCAGCCCCTCTTCCTCATAGAATCCCTTGGCCTGCGCCACGTAATAGCCCGCGAACTGCGCCTGCGTGACCCATTTCAGCTGCAGCTTCACATCCTCGGCGCTGGCACCCGTCGCCATCGCTGCCAGGAAAGCACCCGTGAGTAGTTTCTTCATTACCGTCTCCCATGTTGGACCCTGTCACGGGTCATTTAGTGCCGTTGTGACGGGTGCCAGAAGGTCACCCACCGTTCGATCAGCGTGATCAGCCCGTACAGGACCGACCCCGCAATTGCCGCCACCGCAATCTCGGCCCAGACCATGTCAAGGCCAAGCCGCCCCACCTCGGTACTGATGCGGAACCCCATGCCATAGACCGGACTGCCGAAAAACTCGGCAACGATGGCCCCGATCAAGGCCAGAGTCGATGCAATTTTCAGCCCGTTGAAGATGAAAGGCATCGCCGCAGGCAGGCGCAGTTTCAGCAGCGTCTGCCAGTAACTCGCCCCCCAGGTCGCCATAAGG
>JAKQLM010000131.1 GCA_029567145.1 Pseudomonadota bacterium | reverse complement strand
AACCAACATCCTGAAGTACCTCTACCGCTCGACCAGCGGCGTGGTGGCGCGGGATGTCCTCCTGCACGAGGTCTGGGGCTACAACGCGGGTGTGACCACGCACACGCTGGAAACCCACATCTACCGCCTGCGCCAGAAGATCGAACCCGATCCCTCGAACGCGCGGCTTCTCGTCACCGAAAGCGGCGGCTACCGGCTGGTCGCCTGACGAATCCCCTGGCCGCGTCGGGGTCATGACGCGGCACCTCCCTGTTGGAACTGGCCCGGCCACCTTGCGGTGTGTCGGGCTTCTTTTCGCCCGCAAATGCCCGGGAAATATGGCCTGGAACCGGCTGATCCGCCACAAACCGCGTGGCCCGAATGCCATAGCCAGTGCGACCGCCTTGCAACAGCCGCGAAATCTTGCGGCTTACGGCTTATTGTTGCCGGAATTGCTTGCTACCTTCTTCACATGCACAGGTTGTGCAATCGGTTCCCCTGGTCGCGTCGGGGTTATGGCGCGGCATCCTCCCTGTTGGACCTGGCCGGGCTTCTTGCCCGGCCTCTTTTTTTCCCCGCTGCAAAAGCCATGCTCATGGCGCGGGCTTGCCTTGCGGCTTGCACATTTGCCCGGCTAGAAGCGCGCGACGCAGACAGTCTGCGGTCCTGTAGCCGGAGAGTTCCATGCGTTTCGCCTTTGCCGCCCTTGTCGCCCTGACCGCCACCCCCGCCCTTGCCGAGGACCTGGTGTTCACGCTGGTCAACGACAGCTCGCACACCATCACCGAGATGTATGTCTCTCCGGTTGGTGTCGATCAGTGGGGCGAAAACATCCTGTTCGGGGCTGTCGAGCCGGGCGTGTCCGGCGACGTGACCATCGCGGACGGGCTGGACGTCTGCGACTATGACCTGCGCTTCGTGTCGGGCGAAGGTGGCGAGGCCGAGCAGTCGCAGAACCTGTGCGACATGGCGACCTTCACCGTCACCGACTGATTCCATCGGGCTTGAGACTTGCAGCGGTCGGCCCTAGGGTCTGCCGCTGCAACGCAGGAGCCCGCCGATGACCTTCACCCTTGCCACCTGGAACATCAACTCGGTCCGCCTGCGCGAGGCGCTGGTCTCGCGACTGATGACCGAAGAAACGCCGGACGTCCTGTGCCTGCAGGAATGCAAGTGCCCGGTCGAACTGCTGCCGCTGGAGGGGTTTCGCGCGCTGGGATACTCCCACGTCGTCGCGCGCGGGCAAAAGGGGTATAACGGCGTCGCCATCCTGTCGAAGCTGCCGATGACCGATGTTGGCGGGCACGACTTTGCGACGCTGGGGCATGCGCGGCATGTGGCCGGGCAGCTGGAGAACGGCGTCACGATCCACAACTTCTATGTCCCTGCAGGCGGCGACATTCCCGACCGGGCGCAGAACGTGAAGTTCGGGCAGAAGCTGGATTTCCTGACCCACATGCGCGACCACTTTCGCGCTGACCGCCCGCACAAGGCGATCCTTGTCGGCGATCTGAACATCGCCCCGCGTGAGGATGACGTCTGGGACCACAAGGCCCTGCTCAAGATCGTGAGCCACACTCCGGTCGAGGTCGCGCATCTGACCGACACGATGGAGTCGGGCCGTTGGCAGGACGTGACCCGCGCCAACATCCCCACGGGCAAGCTGTACAGCTGGTGGAGCTATCGCAGCCCCGACTGGGACGCCGCCGACAAGGGCCGCAGGCTGGACCACATCTGGGCCACCCCCGACATCTCTGCCGCCGCCCACAGCAGCCGCATCCTGCGCCCCGTGCGCGGCTGGGAACAACCCAGCGACCACGCGCCGGTGTTTGCAACGTTTGATTTGTAGGCTTACTGACCCGCCACCAGCGCGCCCAGCACCGCCTGCGCACTTTCGCTGTCCCATTCTGCGTCACCGATCAGGCGGGCGACCTCTTGGCCTTCGGGGTTCAGGATCACCGTCACCGGAAGGCCCATGACACCCATGCCTCGCGCCAAGGTGGAGGTCGGGTCGCGCAGGATCGGCAGGCCCGTCACCCCGGCTTCGGCGAAGAAGCGTTCGATGCCGGGCACGGCGTTGCGCCCGGTTGCCACCGGCACGACGGCAATCTCGGGCATCGCGGCCTGAAGCCGGTCCAGCGACGGCATCTCGCGCCGGCAGGGCGCGCACCAGGTCGCCCAGAAGTTCAGCACTACCCATTTGCCCTTGTAGTCGGCCAGCGAATGCTCGCCGTCCGTCGCGTCCAGCAAGACCGCCTCGGGGACCGGCACCGGCTCGGCGTGCAGCGCCAGTTTCTTCATGTCGCCGTCGCGCAGGTCAGCGACATCCGCCGCCACCGGATTTGCACCAAGCATCAAGGACGTATAAAGGACGACCAGCAATTTCCGCACGTTTCACACTCCAAAGGCCGCCCCATGACCGCCAGCCCCGATCCCAAAGCCGCCAACCAGATGTGGGGCGGGCGTTTTGCCAGCGGGCCGGACGCGATCATGCAGGCGATCAACGCCTCGATCGGGTTCGACCAGCGGCTTTACGCGCAAGATATCGCGGGCAGCCGGGCCCATGCCGCGATGTTGGCGGCGACGGGTATCCTTGGTGATAGCGATGCGCAGGCCATCGGGGAAGGGCTGCTCACAGTCTTGTCAGAGATTGAAACCGGCGCGTTCCAGTTCAAGGTCGAGCTGGAGGATATCCACCTCAACGTCGAATCCCGCCTGACCGAGATCATCGGCGACCCCGGCAAGCGCCTGCACACCGGGCGCAGCCGCAACGACCAGGTGGCGGTGGACTTTCGGCTATGGGTCCGCGACCAGTGCGATCAGGCGATTGCCGGGATCACCGGGCTGATGCGGGCCTTTGTCGCGCAGGCCGATGTCGGGGCCGATTGGGTCATGCCGGGCTTTACCCACCTGCAGACTGCGCAGCCGGTGACCTGGGGCCATCACATGCTGGCCTATGTCGAAATGCTGGCCCGCGACCGCAGCCGGTTTGAGGACGCCCGCGCCCGGATGAACGAATGCCCGCTGGGGGCTGCAGCCCTGGCAGGGACCTCATTCCCCATCGACCGCCACATGACCGCCAAGGCGCTGGGCTTTGACCGGCCCACGGCGAACAGCCTGGATTCGGTCAGCGACCGCGACTTTGCGCTGGAGTTTCTGGCCGCCTCCAGCATCTGCGCCATGCACCTGTCGCGCTTTGCCGAAGAGCTGGTGATCTGGTCATCGGCCCAGTTCCGCTTTGTCCGGCTGTCCGACCGCTGGACCACCGGCAGTTCCATCATGCCGCAGAAGAAGAACCCCGACGCGGCCGAGCTTCTTCGCGCCAAGCTGGGGCGCATCCTGGGGGCGACCGTCGCGCTTTTCACCATCATGAAGGGTCTGGCGCTGACCTATTCCAAGGACATGCAGGAAGACAAGGAACAGGTCTTCGACGCCGCGGACAGCCTGATGCTGGGTCTGGCCGCGATGACCGGCATGGTCGGCGACATGACCGCCAACCGCGAGGTGCTTGAAGCCTCCGCCGCCAGCGGCTTTTCCACCGCGACCGATCTGGCCGACTGGCTGGTCAAGACCCTGAACCTTCCCTTCCGCGAGGCGCACCACGTCACCGGCACCCTGGTCGCCCTGGCCGAGAAAAAGGGCTGCGACTTGCCCGATCTCATGATCTCCGAGATGACGACCGTGCATCCGGGCATCACCCAGGACGTCTATTCCGTCCTTGGCGTGCAGAATTCCGTCCGCAGCCGCCTGTCCTATGGCGGAACCGCGCCCGCCCGCGTGCGCGAACAGGTCGCCCGCTGGCAGGCCGCTCTGGGCTAGCCGCGTTCCGTCTTTGCAGACCACCGGCCCGGGCGTAGACTGCCCCGGCCGGTTCCTCCGGTTGAACCCGAGGTCTGCCCATGAAGCCCGTTCTTGCCCTTGCCCTTCTGGTCCTGTCGGGCTGTGTCAACCCGATGCTGTCGGCTGAAATGGCTGTCGGCACCCATGGCGTGTCGGTAAAGCCCACCTTGTCAGGGCAGGTCGGGGATGCCACGGTCAGCGTCGAAGCCAACTGACGAAAGACACCACATGCCCCGCCTGATCCTGCCCGCTCTTCTGGCCTGCCTGACCCTTGCCGCTTGTGGTGCCGACGGCGAACCGCAAGCCCCCAGCGCCGGGGTGACCGTGACCGGAGAGGCGCAGGTCGGCGTCGTGCTGAAGTGACGCCGCTGCGGCTGGCCTTTCTGGCGCTGGCAGCCTGGGGCGCGGTGCATCCGATGTATTATTTTCTGCAGTACATGCGGGAAACCGGCACCGGCCTTTCCGGTCTGATCGACGCCTGGTATGTCAACGCCTCGACCACTGGCCTCACCTGGGACCTGACGATTGCCGCCATCGCGCTGACGGTCTGGGTCCTGGCCGAAGCCATCGGTCGCCGGGCCTGGCTGCATCTGGTGGCAATCCCCGCGACCTTCTGCATCGGCGTCAGCTGCGGCTTGCCGCTGTATCTGTTCCTGCGGTCGGGTCGGCCATCGGCATGACCCGGTTGGCCGCCCGCCTTGCGGCCCTGTGTGTTGCCGTCTGGGCCACGCCGGGGGGCGCAGAGACGCTGACCCAACCGCCGCCGCTGGCCCCCGATGTGGCCGCGCTGCCCCGCCTGACGGGTGACAGCGCCGTCGCGGCCCGGATCAACGCGTCGTTGCATGACCTCGACCAGACCCAGCACTACGCCATCACCTGCGAGGACGAAAACCCCGACGGCGCGTATCGGTCGGTGCAGGTCCTGTCGGACGGCCCGGCATTTCTTAGCCTGCTTGTCATCACCGGCGGCGCTTGTCCGGGGGCGGCCCACCCTTGGGGACAGGCCGACACGGTGAACTTCGATCTGTCCACCGGGCGGCAGACCGACCTTATGCCGTTCCTGCCGACGGCCTGGACCGACCCCGGCCCGCCCGAAGCCAAGATATTCGATCTCTATCTGGACAATCTGGATGCCGCCACGCTGGAAGACGGCTGCCTGGACGATCTGATCAGCGCCGCCGAGGGGGACCGCCTCTGGTATCTGCTTGCCATCGACACCGGCCTGCAACGGCTGATGATCCTGCCGGATGGTCTGGCCCACGTCGCCTCGGGCTGCGAACAGCCGGCCTGGATTCCGGTGGACCTTCTGCGCGCCTCCGGGTTTGCGCCAAGGCTGGTCGGGGCGGCGCTTGGCCGGCCCTGACGGGCGGTCCCGCAGCATCGAATTGTCCCGCCGCGCGCTTCTGCTATACCGCCGCAAGTGACCAAGCGAAGGGCGGCGCCGGATGGACCATTTCCAGTACAAGAACGGCTCGCTGCACGCCGAAGACGTGGCGATTGCCGAGATTGCCGCCACCGTCGGCACGCCGTTCTACGTCTATTCCACCGCCACGATGACCCGTCACTATCATCTGTTCACCGAGGCGCTGTCGCCCCTGCCGCACCTTGTCTGCTTTGCCATCAAGTCGCTGTCCAACGTCGCCGTGCTTAAGACGCTGGGCAATCTGGGTGCCGGGATGGACGTGGTCTCGGGCGGGGAATACCTGCGCGCCAAGGCTGCTGGAGTGCCGGGCGACAGGATCGTCTTTTCCGGCGTCGGCAAGACGCGGGACGAAATGCGGCTGGCCCTGACCGGCGGCATCCGGCAGTTCAACGTCGAAAGCGAACCCGAACTGCGGGCGCTGTCCGAAGTGGCCACCAGCCTTGGCGTGACCGCCCCGATCACCATCCGCGTCAACCCGGACGTGGACGCCAAGACCCATGAAAAGATCGCGACCGGCAAGAAGGAAAACAAGTTCGGCATCCCGATCGCCCGCGCCTCTGACGTCTACGCCGAAGCCGCCCGCCTGCCGGGCCTGCAGGTCATCGGGATCGACGTCCACATCGGCAGCCAGCTGACCGAGCTTGAACCCTTTGAACAGGCCTACCTCAAGGTCGCCGACCTCACCCGACGCCTGCGGTCCGAAGGCCACACCATCACCCGCCTCGACCTCGGCGGCGGCCTCGGTATTCCCTACCAGCGGTCCAACGAGGCCCCACCGCTCCCCACCGACTACGGCGCCCTGATCAAGCGCACTGTGGGCGACCTTGGCTGCGAGATCGAGATCGAACCCGGCCGCCTGATCTCCGGCAACGCGGGCATCCTTGTCGCCAAAATCATCTACGTGAAAAACGGCGAGGACCGCGACTTCCTGATCCTTGACGCCGCGATGAACGACCTTGTCCGCCCCTCGATGTACGGCGCACACCACGACATCGTCCCCGTCGCCGAACCCCCCATCGCCGCCCCGACGCAAGAGTTCGACGTCGTCGGCCCGGTCTGCGAGACCGGCGACACCTTCGCCAAGGGCCGCGACCTGCCGCTGGTCACTGAGGGCGACCTCGTCGCCTTCCGCAGCGCCGGCGCCTACGGCGCGGTCATGGCATCGGAATACAATACTCGGCCCCTCATCCCCGAGGTGCTAGTCAACGGGGATCACTTCGCTGTCATCCGGGCGCGTCCAAGCTTTGACGAAATCCTCAACCGCGATACCATACCCGAATGGTTGTGACTCCCGATGCGCTGGGTCGTCCGGCCCCAGGCAGGTGAGAT
>JAKQLM010000065.1 GCA_029567145.1 Pseudomonadota bacterium | reverse complement strand
TCGGAGCCGCGGCCGAAGATCATCGGATCGCCCCCCTTCAGCCGGGCGACCACCAGACCCTCGCGGGCAAGATCGACAAGCAGGGCGTTGATCGCATCCTGCGGAACCTTGTGGAATTTCGGAAGCTTGCCCACGTCGATCCGCCGCACGGTGGCGGGGACCAGCGCCATGATCTCGGGGCTGACCAGGCGGTCATGCACCACCACGTCGGCGGACTGGATCAGGCGCAGGGCGCGCAGGGTAAGAAGTTCGGGGTCGCCCGGACCTGCGCCGATCAGGTTGACGTGGCCGGGAAGGTGGCTGTGGTCTTTCATGGCGGAAACCCCGGGAGGAAAGGAAAAGTGGCGGGGATGAAAAGGGAAACGGACACCCCCGCCAGGAGGCGCCCGCGGCACGACCGGCCGCGGGCAAGGGAACCTCAGTAGACGTCGTCCTTGGTATTCAGAACGTTGAACTTGCCGGTCGGCGTGATCAGGCGCGGGTCCTTGATCACGTGCTTCAGCTCCAGCGTCTTGTCATCGACGACGACAATGGCGCTTTCCTTGTCCTTGGCGTTCCAGACGCTGAACCAGACCTCGGTGCCTTCCTTGTTGAACTCGGGCTGCACCACGCGCGGCTGGCCATCGGCGATCCCGGCCCACTCGCCGATCGGCAGGGTGGTGTATTCCGGGTCAACCTCGGTGTCGCCGCCCATCTTCGAGATGTCGAACACCGCGACCGAGGCCGAAATCTCGGCATCCGGGTTCAGCGTCGCATCGACGTAGAGGTTGGTCGAGTTCGGGTGGGTCTTGATGAACAGCGACCCCCCGCCCAAAGCGTAGAAGCTGTCGACGATCTTCCACGCCTGGTCCGCGTGACCCTCGGGGTCGGTGCCGACCAGCGCAACGCTCTCGTCGCCAAGGTGGGACGTCGCCCAGACCGGCCCGAAGACCGGATGGACGAAGTTCGCCCCACGTCCCGGGTGCGGAGTCTGGCCGCCGGTCTCGATCAGTGCCGTCAGCTTCGATTCCTTGGTGTCCACGACCGCAATCTTGTTGCGTGCGTTGGCGGCCACCATGAAATACCGCTTCGAAGCATCGAACCCGCCGTCATGCAGGAAGCGTTCCGCCTCGATTTCCGTCATCTTCAGGTTCTTCAGGTCGGTGTAGTCGACGAACAGGATCTTGCCCGTCTCCTTCACGTTCACGATGAACTCCGGCTTGTAGTGCGACGACAGGATCGACGCGACGCGCGGCTCGGGGTGGTAGGTCTGCTCGTCGTAGATCATGCCGCGGGTGCTGACGATCTTCTTCGGCTCCAGCGTGTCGCCGTCCATGATGACGAACTGCGGCGGCCAGTAGGCGCCGGCAATGGCCAGCTTGTCTTCCCAGCCCTCGAACTTCGAGGTTTCGACCGACCGCGCCTCGATCCCGATCTTGATCGAAGCAACCGTGTCAGGCTTTTCCATCCAGAGGTCGATCATGTTCACCAGACCATCGCGGCCGATGACGAACAGATAGCGGCCCGATGCCGAGGTGCGGCTGATGTGTACCGCATAGCCGGTGTCGATGATCGCCTGGATCTCATAGGTGCCGCCGTCGATCAGGGCCACTTGCCCCGCATCGCGCAGCGTGACCGACATCAGGTTTTCGATGTCGAAGTCGTTCATCTTCTCCTTCGGCCGATCCTCCGGCTTCACGACGACCTTCCAGGATGCCAGCATCTCCGGCATGCCCCATTCGGGGGGTGCCGGCGGCTCCAGCAGCAGATAGCGGGCCATCATGCCCACCTCTTCCTCGGTCATCGCGCCCGAGGTGCCCCAGTTCGGCATCCCCGCGGGCGAGCCGTAGGTGATGAAGCTGGTCAGGTAGTCATAGCCGTTCTCACGCGTGATATCGGTGGTCAGCGGCTTGCCCGTGGCCCCTTTGCGCAAGACGCCATGGCAGCCCGCGCAGCGTTCGAAATAGATCGTGGCGGCCTTCTGGAACTCTTCCTGCGTCATCACCGGATCGTCCGGCCGAAGCCCGGGGATTTCCACCTTGATCTGGCCAAGGGTGGTCATCGAAGGCTCGTAGGCGGCGGCGGGTCCGTCGGCATGGTCCTTGGGCTTGTCTTCCGCGATCACAGGCGCGGCCAGAAGCCCCAGAAACAAGGCAGCCGTTCCCAGAAGTATCGTCCTGGCGGGTCTTGCTCGGGTGGTCATGGGAATCTCTCCGTTCAGCTGGTGAGGCTGTGGCGGACCATGGCGGCAGCGCGGGCTGGCTACCTTGATAAAGGTCAAGGCGGCTCTGGCTTTCGCGCCGCACCTTCCGCCGCATCCCAACGGACCCCCGCCCATGCGTCTTTTCCTGCCCCTCCTGCTTGGACTGACTTTCGCCGCCGGGCTGGCCCTGGCCGATGGTCTGGTGGCTGATGATGCGCTCTCGATCACCGCGCCGACGCCTCAGCAGGCGGCAGAGTTGCTGGAACTTGCGGCTCCTCTCCAGGTGCGCCGGATCGAGGATGGCGTCCCCGGCTGGTCGGTCAGCAAGGACGGTCGTGTCGTGGGCGAGATCGGCTCCACCTGGGAAATTGCCGGATCGGTCGGCTATTCGGGACGTCCGCTCGATGTGCTGGTCGCCCTCACGCCAGACGCCCGGATCAGCGGCGCGCTCCTTGTCCGCCACAACGAACCCGTCCTCACCCTCGGCATCTCTGACACCGACATCGCCGCCTATGTCGCCGGCTTCAAAGGCTTTGACCTCGCCGCCCCCGCCCCCGACACCGCCGCGCTGCCCCCCGTCATCTCCCGCGCCACGGTGTCCACCGGCGTGATCCGTGACGGCATCCTGCGCACCGCCCGCACGCTTGCCATCGGGCGCGGCCTCATATCCGCAGGTGGGGGTGTGGACCGGCTGACCTACACCCCCGCCACCTGGGACCAGCTTCTGACCATGGGCGCGCTGGCCGAGGTCCGCCTTTCGATGACCGAGGCCGCCACGGCCCTGACCGGCGCAAAGGTTCCGGTCCAGCCCGGCGACGGCGACTTCCTCCACCTCTGGGCCGGGGTGATCGACACGCCGATCGTGGGCCAGAACCTTCTGGGCCAGCAGGATTTCACCCGCGCCGTGGGGAACCTCGGGGCAGGGGGCTCGGCCCTGATCGT
>JAKQLM010000044.1 GCA_029567145.1 Pseudomonadota bacterium | reverse complement strand
GTGCTCTTCCGATCTTTTGGACAAGATGGGCGGGCTTGTCCATTCGCAGCGCGTGCTGCTCGCGCTCACCCAAGCCGGGGTTTCGCGCGAGGACGCGTATCGGCTGGTCCAGCGCAACGCGATGAAGGTCTGGGAAAAGGGCGCGGATTTCAAGACCGAGCTTCTGGCCGACCCCGAGGTGACCGCAGCCCTGTCGCCCGCCGAGATCGAGGAGAAGTTCGAGCTAGGCTACCATACGCGCCATGTCGACACCATCTTTGCCCGGGTCTTCGGCACCTGACGAAAGCGTGATCCGGCGGCGGCCCGCGGCTGCGCATTTCCGCGCTTGATTGCGCGCGCTTCGTGCTACCTTTCCGGAAATGTCCGAAAGGCAACCCGATGCGCATGATCCTTGCCGCCGCCCTTGCCCTGACACCGCAGCTTGCGCTTGCGGCGGGCTCGGATGACAGCGAACCGCCGACTCCGACCGAAACCACGACCGAATGCGCCAAGGGCGAGGTCTGGGATGAAAAGACCGAAAAATGCGTGACGGCGGAAGAAAGCAGCCTGAACGACGACCAGCGCTTTGGCGCGGTGCGCGAACTGGCCTATGCCAACCGCCCGGACGAGGCGATGGCGATCCTTGACCTGATGACCGAGGGCGAGACCGCCCGCGTCCTGACCTATCGCGGCTTCCTGTTGCGCCAGACCGGCGCGGTCGAGGCCGGCATCGCCGCCTATGAACGCGCCATTGCGCTGGACCCCGGCAATATCCTGGCGCGCAGCTATTACGGTCAGCTTCTGGTGCAGATGGACGAACGCCAGCTTGCGGCGCTGCAACTGGACGAAATTCGCGCCCGCGGCGGTGCCGGCACCTGGGCGGACCGCGCCCTTGCGGACGCCATCGCGACCGGCGTCACCTATACCTACTGATCCCTTCCCCACTGATCCAAGGAGGACGACCATGAAGATCGCACTGACCCTCTCGGCGCTTGCCCTTGCCTTGACCCCGACCCTTGCCCTGGCGCAGGGCTGCCACGACAAGGCCAAGGACGAAACCGCATCGTCCTGCGTGCCCGGCCACAGCTGGGATTCGGCAACGCAGGCCTGTGTGCCGACGCCGTCCAGCTGATCGGCGGTTCAGGCGGCATTAACCGGCGACTGCCAAGCTTGCAGCACCAGATTCGCTGCCGGAGCATCGCATGTCGCACGACTCACTTCCGCTGGCCCGCATCACGCCCGAACGGCGCGGCGTGTCGCTGTCCGGGCAGCCGGGCCTGCGCCGCATCCTGACGCCCCGGCAGAAGGCTGCGGTCATCGTGCGCTATCTTCTGGTCGAAGGCACCAGCTTGCCGCTGTCGTCGCTGCCCGAACACATGCAGGCCGCGCTGGCCGAACAGATGGGCCAGATGCGGCTGATCGACCGCAGCACGCTGGACGATGTGGTCGCGGAATTCCTGTCCGAACTGGAATCGGTCGGTCTGGCCTTCCCCGGCGGGATCGAAGGTGCCCTGTCGATGATGGACGGGCATATCTCGCAGTCCGCCGCCTCACGCCTGCGGCGGATGGCGTCGGCCTCGTCCAAGGTTGACCCCTGGGAACGGATCACCGCCCTGCCGCCGGACCGGCTGTTGCCGATCCTGTCGGACGAGGCGGTGGAGGTGGGCGCAGTCATGCTGTCCAAGCTGCCCGTCGCCAAGGCGGCAGAGCTTTTGGGCAAACTGCCCGGTGACCGCGCCCGGCGGGTGGCCTGGGCGGTGTCGATGACCGGCAACGTCGATCCCGAAACCGTGCGCCGGATCGGCGCGGCACTTCTGGCGGAACTGGACAACCAGCCCCCGCGCGCCTTTGACACGGGGCCGGTGGAACGGGTGGGGGCGATCCTGAACGTCTCGCCAGCCCTGACGCGCGACGATGTCCTGCAGGGGCTGGAGGCCGAAGATGCCGGTTTCGCCGCCGAGGTGCGCAAGGCGATCTTCACCTTCGTCCACATCCCCACGCGCCTGAACCCGCGCGACGCGCCCAAGATCACGCGCCTGGTCGAACAGCCGCAACTGGTGGCCGCCCTGACGGCGGCGCAGGGCAAAGCCGGGCTGGAGGAAGCGGCGGAATTCCTGCTGGCCAACATCTCGCAACGCCTGGCGCAGGGCCTGCGCGAGGAAATGGCCGCCCGTGGCAAGGTCAAGGACAAGGACGCGGAAGAGGCGATGAATGCCATCATCGGCGCGATACGCACGCTGGAAGCGACGGGCGAGATCACCCTGATCACCCCGGAGGAGGACTAGACACCCACCGCACCGCCGCAACCGCCGAACCCTGTGACGGACCCGACAAGGCCCGGACCCTGCGCCGGTGGGATGTGTCCCCGGCCAGGGGGACGTTGGCCAATGGGGCGTTGGCCAAAAAGACCTTGCCCAGAAAGACCTTGGCCAGAAAGACCTTGGCCCGAAACGCCCCGACCGGATACCAGTAGCCCTTGCCACGTTTGGCCGGGCGTTCCCAGGCGGGGGCCGCCTGTCAGGGCGGCCCCGACCGGATCAGAAGCGATAGTCCAGCCGCAGCGCAATCTCGCGGTTGTCCAGATCAAAGTTGTTGTCAAAGTTGGTCTTGCTTTCGACCAGGTATTCCAGCCCGACGACAACCTTGCCGCTCGCCCCCAGCGCATAGCGCGCACCAAGGCCGTAGTTCGCCATCGTGTCGGAAAACGGCGAGGACTGGTTCACGTCATAGCTGGTCATGCCGACAAAGACGTATGGCAGGAACCGCCCGGCATCATAGCCGCCGATCAGCTTCAGCCGCGTCGCATTCCAGTCCGACCCCGGCGCTCCGCTGCCGTAATCGCCCTTGGAATAGGCCAGCTCGCCGCCGACGACCAGCGCGCCAAGATCGCGCAGATAGCCAAGCTGCACCCCGAAGCCTCCGGTGCTCAGGTCGGCGCTGCCATCACTGAAGTCGCCCGAAATCGCACTGATCCCGGCGTAGAATCCGGTCCAGCTGAAGCTGGGGGCGGGGTCCGCAGCGATCTCGACCGGGGGATCTTCGACCGGGGGGACAAGTCCCCCGGCAAGGGCATGGTGCGGCAGGACCGCCAGGGCCAGAAGCGACAGCGTCCGGAATTTCATCACGTCAATCTCCAAATGAATCGGGAAAACACCCGCAAAGTCTAGCATGGCCGCGGGCGCCGGCAAACATCATGGTTCCCCGACCATCAGCCCGCTCCGCCCGGGCCTGCGGCCCTTGCAGGTCGGTGCCCGGCCCCGTAGAATCTTCCGATGTCCGCAGCCCCCCCATCCACCGTTTCGCGCGGTGTCGTGCTGATGATCCTTGCGGTCTTTCTGTTCACCACCATGGACGCCACCGCCAAGGGGCTGATCGAGCGGTATCCGGCCCCGCAGGTGATCTGGGTGCGCTTTGCCGGGCAGTTCGCGCTGGTCCTGCTGATCCTTGGCCCCCGGCTGGGTCCGGTCCTGCGGACGCGGTTTCCGGTGCTGCACTTCTGGCGGTCGGCCTCGCAGTTCGGGGCGACGACCTTTTTCTTTCTGTCCCTGCCGCATGTCGGTCTGGCCGAAGCGACCGCGGTTGCCGACCTGAACCCGGTGCTGATCACGCTGGGCGCGGCGCTGTTTCTGGGCGAACGGCTGGGGGTCAGGCGGCTGGCCGGGGTTGTCGTGGCGCTTTTGGGCGCGCTGATCGTGATCCGTCCCGGCGCAGGCGTCTTCACCTGGTGGTCGCTCCTGCCGCTGTGTTGCGCCCTGTCCTATGCCACCTCGGCGCTGTTGACCCGCAAGATCGGCGCGCAGGAAAGCGTCTGGGCCTCGATGGTCTATGCCGCCTTGTTCGGAACCCTGGTCGCAGGCGCCGCCCTGCCCTTTGTGTGGCAGCCGGTCGCCCCCGCCGATCTGTGGCGGTTCGGCCTGGTCGCGCTTCTGGGCACTGGGGCGCAATTGTGCATCATCCGCAGCTTTTCGATCACCGAAGCCGCCGTGGTCGCGCCCTTTGCCTATCTGGGGATCGTGTTCGCCACGATCTGGGGGGTGGTGCTGTTCGACCACTGGCCCGACCGCTGGACGGTGGTGGGCGCGCTTGTGATCGTGGGCGCGGGCCTTTATGTCTGGCACCGCGAAACCCGGGCCATCCGCCCAAGTTGAGACCCGCCGCCGCATGGCCGATCAGATCCCGTTCAATCTGCGACACTGGCTGCAGGATCGCGCCCTGCGCGGGCTGATCTGGCTTTTGTTGCGCCTGCCCTACCGCTGGCGCGTGCCCTTGTGCGGCTGGGTCATGGCGCGCGTGATCGCGCCGCTGGCAGGCTACCGCAAGCGGGTGCGCGACAACCTGGCGCTGGTGCTGCCCGACCTGCCCGCGACCGAGGTTGACCGCATCGCCCGCGCGGTCCCCGACAATGTCGGGCGCACGGTGATCGAGATCTACTCTGGCCCGGAATTCGTCGCCCATGCGATCAGCCACCCGCTGACCGGCGGTGGCGTGACAGCGCTGGAAGAGGCGCACAAGGCGGGTCGTGCGGTGATTCTGGTGACCGGGCATTTCGGCAATTACGACGCCAGCCGGGCAGCGCTGATCGCGCGGGGCTACCGGGTCGGGGCCTTGTACATGCCGATGGCAAACCGGCATTTCAACGCACATTACGTCAAGGCGATCTCGGGCATCGGCACGCCGCTGTTTCCTCGGGGCCGGGCGGGGCTGACCGACATGGTGCGGCATCTGCGGTCGGGGGGGATGCTGGGGATGCTGGTCGATCAGCACATGGCGCATGGCGAGGCGCTGACCTTCTTCGATCGCCCGGCACTGACCGCGCTGTCGGCGGCCGAACTTGCGCTGAAATACGATGCGCTGCTGGTCCCGACCTATGCCGTGCGCCGGGCGGACGGGCTAAGCTTCGACATCATCGTAGAGCCGCCGATCCCGCAGGGCACACCCGAAGCGATGACGCAGGCGCTGAACGACAGCCTGGAGGCGCTGGTCCGTCAGCATCTGGACCAGTGGTTCTGGATCCATCGCCGCTGGAAGATGAAAGCGCGCTAGGATCGGCCGTCCCCGCCGCGCGTCACCTTGATCAGTCGACCCGCACCGCCGCCAGAATCGCGGCGGGACCGGCAGTCTGCACGATCACCGCCCCGGGTTCCTGGCCTTCATAGGGGGCCGACAGTTCCAGCGGCTGCTGGCCCTCCCAGTTGCCCAGGCCTTCCCACGAGGTGACGATGTTGTGGTAGGTCACCGTCTTTCCGGCGTTCTCGCCCCGTTCGATGTTGACCGTCTCTTGCGGCTTGTAGCGCACCAGTTGCACCCGGACGGGGGCATCCAGCGGCGGATCGGCCTCGGCCCGGATCACCAGCTGGTCGCCTTCGCGCGTCACCGTCAGCCGGATGGTGGACCCCGATGCCAGATGCTCGCGCAGGCGGTCGGCGGTTTCTTCGGGCGAAAACCCCTCGATCCGGTCCTGCCCGCCGATGATCAGCTGTGGCGTATAGATCGTGCGGCTGCCCACCGCCTTGGCATAGGCACGCTGGCGGTCGGTGAACTTGCCCTGCGCGAACTTGTCGGCCCAGCCGATGTAGTCCCAGTAATCGACATGCAGCGCCAAAGGCAGGATGCGCGGGTCCGAGGCAAGCATGGCAACAAACTCGTCCGCAGGCGGGCAAGACGAACACCCTTGCGAGGTGTAAAGCTCGACTATCACCACCGGCTCGGCCCCGACCGGGGCCACCGCTGCCAGCCAGAGCCCGCAAGCGGCGCTGACGAAATGTCGCATATCGCGTATCCTGATCCTTGATCCCCTTGGCTGTTATAAGGAGCCGAAGTGATCCGAGCCAATCAAGGTTTTGCGAGAGATGTGTCAGATGCTGTAGAAAAGGCCGGATCGGGGGCTGGAAATACGGCATACAATGGTATACAAAGATTGCAGCAGCCGCCTTCCCTTCCAGGAGCCACATAGATGACCGTCACCGTTGGACATGATCTGTCGAAGACCCGCAAGACCCTGACAGCCGGGGGCCAGACGGTCAGCTACTATTCCATTCCGGCGGCCGAGGCTGCGGGTCTGGGCGAATTCGCAAAGCTTCCCGCCGCGCTGAAGGTGGTCCTGGAAAACATGCTGCGGTTCGAGGATGGCAAGACCGTCACCGTCGACGACATCAAGGCGTTCTCGACCTGGGGCGCGAACGGCGGCCAGAACCCGATCGAGATCGCCTATCGCCCGGCCCGCGTGCTGATGCAGGACTTTACCGGCGTTCCGGCCGTGGTGGACCTGGCCGCGATGCGCGACGGGATCAAGGGGCTGAAGGGCTCGGCCGCCAAGATCAACCCGCTGGTCCCGGTGGACCTGGTCATCGACCACAGCGTGATGATCGACGAATTCGGCCACCCCCGCGCCTTCCAGATGAACGTGGACCGCGAATATGAACGGAACATGGAGCGGTATGTCTTCCTGAAATGGGGGCAAAAGGCGTTCAACAACTTCCGCGTCGTGCCGCCCGGCACCGGCATCTGCCACCAGGTGAACCTGGAATACCTCGCGCAGACCGTCTGGACCGACACCGACCAGAACGGCACCCTTGTCGCCTATCCCGACACCCTTGTCGGCACTGACAGCCACACGACAATGGTCAACGGCCTGGCCGTCCTCGGCTGGGGCGTCGGCGGGATCGAGGCTGAAGCCGCGATGCTGGGCCAGCCCGTGTCGATGCTGATCCCCGAGGTTGTCGGCTTCAAGCTGACGGGTGCGATGATGGAAGGCACCACGGCCACAGACCTTGTCCTGAAGGTCGTCCAGATGCTGCGCAAGCACGGCGTGGTGAACAAGTTCGTCGAATTCTACGGTGAGGGGCTGGACCACCTCCCCCTCGCCGACCGCGCCACGATCGCCAACATGGCCCCGGAATACGGCGCCACCTGCGGCTTCTTCCCGATCGACGACGAAACCCTGCGCTACATGCACATGACCGGCCGCGATACCGGCCGGATTGCCCTCGTCGAAGCCTATGCGCGCGCCAACGGCATGTGGCGCGGCCCGGATTATGACCCGATCTACACCTCGACCCTGCATCTGGACATGGGCGAGATCGTCCCCGCCATTTCCGGCCCGAAGCGCCCGCAGGACTACCTGCCGCTGACCGATGCAAAAGCCAGCTTCGCCAAGGAGATGGAGGCCAGCTTCAAGCGCCCGCAAGGCGTGGAAGTCGCGGTTGACGGCGAAGGCTACACCCTGTCCTCGGGCAAGGTCGTGATCGCCTCGATCACCTCCTGCACCAACACCTCGAACCCCTACGTGCTGATCGGCGCAGGCCTTGTCGCCCGCAAAGCCCGCGCGCTTGGCCTGAACCGCAAACCCTGGGTCAAGACCTCCCTCGCCCCCGGATCGCAGGTCGTGTCGAAGTACCTGAACGCCGCCGGCCTGCAGGACGACCTCGACGCTGTCGGCTTCAACCTCGTCGGCTACGGCTGCACCACCTGCATCGGCAACTCCGGCCCGCTGCAGCCGGAAATCTCCAAGGCGATCAACGAAGGTGACCTTGTCGCCGCCGCCGTCCTGTCGGGCAACCGCAACTTCGAGGGCCG
>JAKQLM010000033.1 GCA_029567145.1 Pseudomonadota bacterium | reverse complement strand
TGCACTGGACCTGCGTGGCGCGGCCGTCGAACATCCTGCTGGCGGGTAACGCGGACCAGCGGGAACGCTATCTGATGCCCTGCATCCGGGGCGAGACCTGGGATTGCCTGGCGATGACCGAACCCGGGGCAGGGTCGGATTTGCGGGGTATGAAGGCCTCGGCCCGGCAGGAGGGCGGGGACTGGGTTCTGAACGGGACGAAGCATTTCATCAGCCACGCGGACCTCGCGGGCTTTGCCATCGTCTTCATGGCGAGCGGTGAAGAGGACACACCGCGCGGCCCGAAGAAGCTGATCACGGCGTTCTTCGTGGACAAGGGCACGCCCGGGTTCACCGTGCGGGACGGCTATCGGAATGTTTCCCACCGGGGTTACACCAACGCGGTGCTGGAGTTCGACGACTGCCGCGTCCCTGCCGCGAATGTGCTGGGCGAGCCGCACAAGGGGTTCGAGGTGGCAAACAGCTGGCTTGGGGCGACGCGGTTGCAAGTCGCCAGTACCTGCCTTGGCCGGGCCGAGCGAGCGCTGGGCCATGCCGTGTCCTACGCGGCGGAGCGCAAGCAGTTCGGCCAGGCGATCGGTAAGTTCCAGGGGGTGTCGTTCAAGCTGGCCGACATGGCGATGGAGCTGAAGGCGGCGGAACTTCTGACCCGCGAGGCGGCCTGGAAATACGACCAAGGCACGGTGACCGAGGCCGACATGTCGATGGCCAAGCTGAAGGCGACCGAAGTGCTGGCGATGGTGGCCGACGAGGCGATCCAGATCCACGGCGGGATGGGGCTGATGGATGAGCTGCCGCTGGAACGCATCTGGCGCGACGCACGGGTGGAGCGGATCTGGGAGGGCACCTCGGAAATCCAGCGCCACATCATCAGCCGCGAATTGCTGCGGGCGGTGGGTGGGTGATGCGTAAGAGCGGGGGTTTCACACCCCCGCACCCCCGTGGGATATTTGAGGACAGAAAATGCAGGCTTTGGCTGTTTCTGGTAACCGCGCGTTAAGGTTAATCGGCGATTCTAGCGGCACGGTACAGGCAGGGATGCCGATGACCGTGACAGGAAATGGCACCTCGCTTTGGTCATCAAGGCGAGGTGTTCCTATTTTCTGTCTAAAAATATCCCGGGGGTCCGGGGGCAGCGCCCCCGGCGGGTTCAGCCGGGCCGGAGGCCGCAATTGACTCGCCTCGACCGCCTGCTGCGGCCGCGCCACATTGCCGTCCTGGGCGCGGGTTGGGCGCTGAACGTGATCGAGCAATGCCGGAAGATGGGCTTTCAGGGCCCGGTCTGGCCGGTGCATCCGACCAAGGATCAGATCGGGGGCCTCAAGGCCTATGCCAGCGTT
>JAKQLM010000023.1 GCA_029567145.1 Pseudomonadota bacterium | reverse complement strand
GGTCACCGACGCCAGCTTGCCGCCCGGCCAGCGCTTCCACACCCACCACAGCACCCAGGGGATCAGCGCCATGCCCAGCACGACCAGACCAAGGCCCGGTCCCTGCCAGACCCCGCCTGCGACCAGCATCGCCAAGGCCAGCGCCGCCAGCGGAAAGGTAAAGGCCCCCACAGCGGCGAAACCCCGGCAGCGATCACCCAACGCCCCGCCGCCAGAAGAACCAGCGCATAGCCTGCCCCCAGCATCAGAAAGACCTCGGCAAGGTCGCCCCGGCCAAGCAGGCCCGCTACCGCCGCCAGCAGCGCCGCCGGGGCCAGATGGATCGCCAGCAGCGGGCGCAACGGGGCCGGAGGACTGCTGCGCAGGAATTGCCGCAGGCTCAGCCCCCAGATCACCAGCGCCACCGGCATCGCGCCCCAGAACAGCCCCTCGGCCAGCCCCGGCAGCCCCAGCGCCAGCGCTGCGGGGGCCGCAACGATGACGCCCACGAAACTCAGGTGCAGGGTCGGGTTCACCGCGCGCGCCTCGGGCGGCAGGGTCAGCAAAAGCCGCGCCAGCAGCGCCGCCAGCACCACGTGCCCTGCCAGCGCCACCGCCAGCACGACCAACGCCACGGGAGACGCATAGACGGACAGGATCGACGCCACGGCCATCCCGCCCATGGTCATTGCCGCCAGCCCCGACCGGCCCGGAAGGACCCGCAGATCCTCAAGCACGACCGCAGGTCGCCGCGCCAGCTTTCCCAGATAGGCAAATGTCGCAAAGCCCCACAGCGCGACGGCGACCCCGGCCACAAGATCCGCCGGTCCCGGATCGCCACCCAGCCGCGCCACGGCCAACCGCAGCGCCAGCACCAGGCCCAGAAGCCCCAGGATCGGCGGAAAGATCGCCGGCGGGGTCCGGGCGAACAGCGCCGGACGGCGCGGCGGAAACTCGGGCGGGGGATAGCGTTTCGGGCGCGGCTCGATGGTCATACGGCTCTCCTGACGGGCAAGGGCATGGTTAAGCCCTGCTGAATGTCCACGCCCAAGTCTTTGATCTTGCTCAACTCCGCTGCACTGTCCACCGTGGACAGATCAGCGCAGCACCGGAAACCAGTCCTCGCGCAGCCGTTGGCCGGCCACCATCCCATGCCCCGGAAACGGCGGCGAGGTCGGCCCCGCCCGCTCGACATAGCGCGCGTCCTCGCCCACCAGCCGCAACGAGAACGCCCGCCGCCGGGTCGCCGCAAGGTTGCCGCGCGCACCGTGCAGGGTGCGGAAGTTGAAGGCCACCGCATCGCCCGGCTCCATCTCCCATTCCCGGATCACCATCCCCTCGGCCTCGGGATCAGGGACCGGCATGTAATCGTCCTCTCCGGGATAGAAATTCGTCTCGGACATCCAGCGCGTCGGCAGCACATCCTTCGGCCAAAGGTGCGACCCCGCCACGCACCGCAAAGAGGCCTCCTTCACCGGATCCAGCGGCGACCAGAAGCTGACCGTCTGCTTGCCCTCGACGAAATAATACGGCCCGTCCGTGTGCCAGGGCGTTGGCTTGGCGGTGCCCGGCTCCTTGACCAGGACGTGATCGTGGAACATCTGCACCCTGTCCGACCCCATCAGCCGCGCCGCCACGTCCGCGACCCGTGACTGGCGGATCACCGCGCCGAACTCTGGAACCTTGGTCCAGTTGCAATAGTCGTCGAAGAAATAGCCCGGCTCGCCCGGCTTCAGCGTCGCCATCTGATGCGTCGGGGCTGCCATGTTGCGCGCGATCCCGGCGCGCAGCATGTCCACCCAGTCGGCCCAAAGCCCCTTGACCAGCACGACGCCGTCGCGCTGATAGGTCGCCACCATCTCGTCCGTCACCGTGACCATCTTCGTCCCCCGTTTGCCCCACCCTGCCCCGGCGGCGCGGTCAGGGCAAGACCAGCAGCGTCGCCCCCAGCCGCTTCAATCTGGCCCCGGTCCCCAGCTTGAACCGTGCAAGGCCGGGGCTTGCTTCGGTGTTGACCGACCCCAGGTCCAGCCAGCGCACGCCTTCGACCTGCAAGGCCTCGGCCGCGCGGGTCAGCATCACCGCGTGAACCCCCGCCGCCCGGCCCGCGTCTGACGTCCAGCCCATGTGATAGGTCGCACAGCCGCCCTGCACGACAAAGGCCATCGCCGCCGCCGTCTGCCCGCCCTGTCGCCAGTCCCACAGCCGCAGGCAGACGGGGTCCAGCGCCCGGACGAACCCTGCCGGCAGGGCGCGGTAGCCCCGGTCGCGGCGTTGTGCGGCCTCGCGCTCCAGCAGCCGGTCCAGCGTGCCCGCATCGCCGCGCTGCAGCCGAAGGCCCGGCTCGGCCGCAACCAGCCGGTTGCGCCATTTGCCCGCCATCCCGGCCCGAAGATCGCCCGACAGCGGCCAGATCGCATGATGCACCGGCGTGATCAGCGGGATCAGGCCAAAGCCTGCAACCGGCGTTTCGGGCGTCACCACGGTGATCCCGGGCCACCGCGCCAGCCCCCGGATCACCCGGCGCCGATCTGCCAAGGGACCGGTCTGCGCCACACGCAGGACCAGCCGCAGCCGACCGCGTTCGACGGCCAGGATCCGGCCGGTCCCCATCTCCAGCCAACGCACCCGCGCCCCGCAGGCCCGGGCCGCATCGGCATAGACCGCGCTTTGCTGGAATGGCTCGAATCCGACATGATCAGACATGCGGCATTTAACGCGCCGGAAACCTTTCCATGCCCTTAATCGGGGCCATGAAACGGGTCTCTCTGCAGCGTACCCCGGCCCCGACACCCCGCTACACGCTATGGGTGCCGGTGCTTGTGGCGTTCGGGCTCAGCCTGTACTGGCTGGGGCTGGTGGCGCTGATTCAGCGGTAAAGCAGCGACCTGCCGTTGGCGAACAGGTGCACCTTCCTGGGGTCTGCCGTCAGCGACACGGTCTGGCGCCGCAGTTCGGGACGGATCCCGGGCAGCTTTGCCACGATCTGCCCGCCATCCGCACCCTTCTTGAAATACAGCAGCGTCACCTCGCCCAACGCTTCGGTGATATCGACCTCGCCGGTGTAGATCGCGTCACCGTTGGTTTCGGTGAAATCCTCGGGCCGAACGCCGATCCGCACCTTCAGCCCCTTGTCCGAGCCTTGCGTCGCCACCGCCGACCGGGCCATCCCGCCATTGTCCAGCCGGACCGTGGTGACCGGCCCGACCTCGACAACCTCGCCCGAAAGAAGGTTCATCGACGGGCTGCCGATGAACTGCGCGACGAATTCGTTTTCCGGCTTTTCGTACAGGTCCAGCGGGCTGCCGACCTGGCTGATCCCACCGCCCGCCAGCACGACGATCCGGCTGGCCAGGGTCATCGCCTCGACCTGGTCATGCGTCACATAGATCATTGTCGCGTTCGGCATCGCTTCCTTCAGTTGCGCGATCTCGATCCGCGTTGCCACCCGAAGGGCTGCGTCCAGGTTCGACAGGGGCTCGTCGAAAAGATAGACCTTCGGGTCGCGCACGATGGTCCGCCCGATGGCGACGCGCTGGCGCTGACCGCCGGACAAGGCCTTGGGCAGGCGGTACAGATAGGGCGTCAGCTGCAGGATCTTTGCCGCCTTTTCGACCGCCGCAGCGATCTCGGTCGGGGATTTCTTGGCGATCTTCAGCGCAAAGGCCATGTTGTCGCGCACCGTCATGTGCGGATAAAGCGCATAGGACTGGAACACCATCGCGATGCCGCGCTGCGCCGGGGGCACGTCGTTCATCCGCTGGCCGTCGATGCTGAAATCACCGCCAGTGATCCGCTCCAGCCCGGCAATCATCCGCAGCAGCGTGGATTTCCCGCAACCCGAGGGGCCGACAAAGACGATCAGCTCGCCAGTCTTGATGTCAAGGTTGATGTCTTTCAACACCTTGACCTCGCCATAGGCCTTTTCGACGTTCTTCAACAAAAGGTCAGCCATCAGTTCCTCCCCTCAGGTCCGCTTGGCCAGACAGACGCCCCAGGGCCCAAGGCTTGCACGCCCGCCCGTTGCCGCCTGGCTTCCCAGCTCTGTTCCAATCCGTGTCCAGTTGCCTTCGGGAAGCGCGGCTTCGGCCGTGAACTCCCCAAGGTTGACGGCGCAGAAGATCTCCTCATCCCCGCTGCGCCGGAAGCTTGCCACATCGCCGGTGGCCCGAATGTCCAGCATCGCCCCGGTCCGCAGCACCGGATGCGCACGCCGGAACGCCAGCGCGGCCCGGTAATGCTCCAAAACCGACCCCGCGTCGCGATCCTGCGCCGCCACCGACAGGGGCAGATGCGGGGCCTTGACCGGCAGCCAGGGCCGCGCCGCGCTGAACCCGCCATTCGCGTTGTCGGTCACCCAGACCATCGGCGTCCGCGCCCCGTCGCGACCCTTGAATTCGGGCCAGAACTGGATGCCGTAGGGGTCGCGCAATTCGTCCAGGGTCAGGTCTGCCTCGGGCAGGCCCAGCTCTTCGCCCTGATACAGGCACAGCGAGCCCCTCAGGCAGACCAGCAGCGTGGCATAGGTCTTGGCGGCGTCCGCGCCAAGGTTCCAGCGCGTGATATGGCGCATGGTGTCGTGGTTCGAATAGGACCAGCAGGGCCAGGCATCCGGTGCCGCCCGGGCCATCCGGGCAAAGGCATCCTCCATCAGCGCAGCGGTCAGCCGGGTCGGCTGCAGCATCTCGAACGGATAGCACATCTGCACCTTGTCGCCGCCCGACGTGTATTCGGCCATGATCTCAAGGCCCCGCTGCGCATCGCCCACCTCGCCCACTGCAGCGGCGTTGTAGGGGGTCAGGACGGCGCGGAACCGCTTGAGGAACTCCAGGTTCTCTGGCTGGTTCTTGGAAAACAGGTGCAACTGGTGATTGTAGGGGTTCACCGACGGCGCGATGGAGTTGTTGCGCAATTCCTTGGGCAGCGACGGGTTGTCGCGCAGATACTTGTCGGCAAAGTAGAAGTTGATCGTGTCCAGACGGAATCCGTCCACCCCCCGCTTCAACCAGAACCGCGCGACATCCAGCAGCGCATCCTGCACCGGCGCGTGGTGCAGGTTCAGGTCGGGCTGGCTGGTCAGGAAGTTGTGCAGAAAGTACTGTTCGCGCCGCCCGTCCCATTCCCAGGCAGACCCGCCAAACACCGACAGCCAGTTGTTCGGCGGAGTGCCATCCGGCTTGGGGTCGGCCCAGACATACCAGTCGGCGCGGGCGTTCAACCGGTCGCGGCGGCTTTCCATGAACCAGGGATGCACGTCGCTGGTGTGCGACAGCACCAGGTCGATCATCACCCGCAGACCCAGTCCATGCGCGCGGGCGACCAGCGCGTCAAAGTCCGCAAGGCTGCCGAACATCGGGTCGACGTCGCAATAGTCGCTGACGTCATAGCCGAAATCCTTCATCGGGCTGGTGAAGAACGGGCTGATCCAGATCGCATCGGCCCCAAGGCCCGCGATATGGTCCAGCCGGTCGGTGATGCCCGCCAGATCGCCGATCCCGTCGCCGTTGCTGTCCTGATAGCTGCGCGGATAGATCTGATAGATCACCGCGCCGCGCCACCAGTCGGGGTCCGCTGCCAGCACTGTTCTGTCCCCCTGTTCCATCAAGCTCACTTCACCGACCCCGACAGCAGACCACGCACCAGGAACCGCTGCAGCGAGAAGAACACGATCAAGGGCACGATGATCGAAATGAAGCCCGCGACCGCCAGCAGGTCCCATTCGCCGCCCTTGGACCCCATCATCTTGGCGATGCCCACGGTCAGCACTTCCTGATCCTTGCCGGGCAGGAACACCTTGGCAACCAGAAGGTCGTTCCAGGTCCACAGGAACTGGAAGATCGAAAAGCTGGCCAGCGCCGGGAATGACAAGGGCAGGATGATCTTGAAGAAGATCTGGAACTCGGTCGCGCCGTCCACTCGCGCATTCTCGATGATGTCGCGCGGCAGGCCCGCCATGTAGTTGCGCAAGAGATAGATCGCCAAGGGCAGGCCGAACCCGCTGTGCGCCAGCCAGACCCCCAGATAGCCGGTGATCCCCAGCGACGAATGCAACAGCTTCATCGGGATCAGCGCCAGTTGCAGCGGCACGACCAGAAGCCCGACGATCACCGCGATCAGGAACCCCCGCGCCTTGAAGTCCATCCAGGCCAGGGCGTAGGCCGCAAAGGCCGCCATCAGGATCGGGATGATCGTCGCCGGAATCGCCACGGTCGCGGTGTTGAAGAACGCCTGCGCGATGCCTTCGCCCTGCAAGACCCGCTGATAGCCCGAGAAGGTGAACTTCGGCGGCACGGTCGCCTGCACGAAGATGCGCTGGTCGTCGTCGAATTCGGAGGGCGAGGTCAGCCGGTAGCTGCCATCCGCGTTCACCGTCAGCTCGATCCCGTCGTCCAGCGCCACCGTCTCACCGGGGGCATGGGCGCCGGGCTCTTGCGTGCGGGTGCCCCAGGCCGAAATCTCGGTCGCGGTGGGGGGCAGGGCCACGCCCTCGATCACCCAAAGCGCACCATCCTGCACCTGGCTTGCCGGATCGGTGCGATACCTTTCGGTCTGCTCGGAACTGAAGAAGGCGTTCCACCAGCCGCTCTGGATGATCTGATCCTTGTCGCGGAACGAGGTGACGAACAGCCCCACCGTCGGGATCAGCCAGAGCAGCACCAGAAGTGCCGCCGAGATATTGACCGCCCACGCCAGCGCGGGCCGTTTTCCAGCCATGCCTTCCATGTCAGCGAAGCTCCTTGCGGGCGTTGCGCACGTTCCACCACATGATGGGCAGCACGAGGATCATGATCACGATGGCGACGGCAGACCCGCGGCCATAGTCGCTTTGGTCAAACAGAAGGTCATACATCATGTTGGCCAGCACCTGCGTGCCCCATTCGCCGTTGGTCATGACGTAGACGATGTCGAACACCTTCAAGACGGTGATGGTGATCGTGGTCCAGACGACGCCGATGGTTCCGGCGATCTGCGGCACCTTGATCTTCATGAAGATCTGGAACGGGTTCGCCCCGTCGATGATCGCCGCCTCGATCGTGTCTTCGGGGATGCCGCGCAGGGCGGCCGACAGGATCACCATGGCGAACCCGGCCTGGATCCAGACCAGCACGATCATCAGGAAGAAGTTGTTCCAGAACGGCAGTTGCAGCCAATGCTGCGGCTCGCCGCCCATCGCCTGCACGATGGCGTTCAAGAGGCCGATCTGGTTGCCCTCGGAGTTGGCGTAGACGAACTTCCAGATCACGCCCGCACCGACAAAGGAAATCGCCATCGGCATGAAGATCAGCGACTTGCCGAAATTGCCCCAGCGGATGCGGTCGGTCAGCTGCGCAGCCAGAAGGCCGAAGAACGTCGCCAGCGCCGGGACGACCAGCAGCCACAGGAACTGGTTCAGGATCGCTTCGTGGAACTTGCCGTCCGCCGCCAGCCAGGAAAAGTTGTCAAAGCCGACATAGTTGGAACTGGTCTTGTCCATGAAGGACCGGTTCAAGGTGTTGAACACCGGATAGATCAGATAGGCCGCCAGGATCACCACGGCGGGACCCACGAACAGCCAGGGCCGGATCAGGTTGGCCTTATTGATGTTGGCTCCGGCGTTCTCGCCGCGCGGCGGGAAGATCGCATCCAGAACCAGGTTTGAAATCCAGTACCAGAAGGCACAGCCGCCGACGCCGATGGCAATCGTGACCAGGGCCTGACCGACCTGTTCCATAGTCCCCTCCCCCCTAGAAAAGATCTGGCCGGGCAGTCACCTGCCCGGCCAGTTGACCTTACTTCAGCGCGTCCCAGGACTTCTGAATCTCGGCGGTGACCGTCGCTGCATCCTTGCCGCTGACATAGTCGACCATGCCGGTCCAGAACGTGCCTGCGCCCACGCCGCCCGGCATCAGGTCCGATGCGTCGAACCGGAAGGTGGTCGCGTCCAGCAGCATCTGGCCCTGCTTTTTCAGCACGTCGTTGGCATAGGCATCGACGTTGACGCCCTTGTGCGGCGTCAGGAAGCCGGACTGCGCCATCCAGACCTCATGCGCGATCGGGGTTTCCAGGAACTTGATCAGCTCCATCGCCGCCGGGTTGTCGCTCATCACCATGAACGAGGTGCCCGCGCCCAGAACCGGCTTGCCCAGATCCTTGCCCGCATAGGCCGGGAAGTAGAAGAAGTCGGCATCCTGGCCCACGACCGTGCCTTCGGGGAAGAAGGACGGGATGAAGCTGGCCTGCCGGTGCATGTAGCACTTGGGCGGGCTGTCAAACAGGCCCTTGGGGCTGTCACGGAAGTCGGTCGACCCGACCGCGCCCGCGCCACCCGACACATAGGCGTCGTTCTTGGCGAACCAGCCGAAGTCGTCGATCGCCGCGATGACCTTGGGATCGTTGAAGGGCAGCGTGTTTGCGACCCAGGCGTCGTAATCCTCGGGCGGGTTGTTGCGCAGCATCATGTCTTCGACCCAGTCGGTCGCAGGCCAGCCGGTCGCCGCATCCGAGCCAAGCCCGATGCACCACGGCGTGCCACCATCGGCGACGATCTTTTCGGTCAGCGCCTTCAGGTCTTCCATGGTTGCGGGAACGTCATAGCCCGCATCCTCAAAGTTCTCGGGCGAATACCAGACCAGCGACTTGACGTCGGTCTTGTAGGGGAAGGAATACAGCGCCGAGGTGCCGTCCGGCCCGGCGGCCGAATAGATCGACACCCAGCTTTCGCCGGCGGCGTAGTTGGCCTTGACCCAGTCGGCGACTTCGGCCGGCAGCGGCTTGACCTTGCCGGCCTTGGCATAGTCGGCAACCTTGCCCGGCTGCGGCGAGATGCCGATATCGGGCGGCGTGCCACCGTCAACGGCGATCTGGATGTCCTGCTCCGAGCTGTTCGACCCGGTGTAGTTGATCTTCACCCCGGTCGCGGCCTCGAAGTAGGCAAAGACCGACAGGACAAGATCCTGGTCAGGACCGGTCCAGGGACCCATCACGTTCAGCGTCTGGCCGCTCAGGTCGGTGGCCTTCAGCGCTTCGAAGCTGTCCCAGTGAAAGCGTTCCGGTTCGGACCCCGGCGCGAACTTCAGGTCCTGCGCCCCGGCAGAGCCTGCAACAAGCGCCAGCGCCGCGGCGCTGACGAGAAGCTTGGTTTTCATGTCTTTCCTCCCGAATCCCCGCCCTCGTGGCGGGGCGATTTCCCAAGGGCGACCGAAAGCGCTTCTTGACCAGAATCGCTTCAAACCGCTTTGGATGCCGCAGCGTCGCCGATCCCGCCGATCAAGTCAATCCAAAGCGCCTTCAAATCACGCATCCCACGCCACACCTGCCCGCAACACGGGCCGTAATCGTTTACGGAAGCGTCCGATACCTTTTGACGCATCCATCAAGGATGTCTAAAGTCCAGGCGATTGAAACCGTTTTGAGCATCCGCGCCCCATGAACCTCAAGGAACTTGCCACCCGGTTGGGGTTGTCGCCCACCACGGTGTCGCGCGCGCTGAACGGCTATCCGGAAGTGAACGAGGCGACGCGCGAACGGGTCGTCGCCGCTGCCAAACGCCACAACTACCATCCGAACACCCGCGCGATCCGCCTGGCCACGGGCCGCGCCATGGCCGTGGGCCACGTCATCCCGATCGCAACCCGGCATGAAATCGTGAACCCCGTCTTCGCCGACTTCATCGCCGGGGCGGGCGAGACCTACAGTCGCAACGACTATGACATGGTCCTGTCGGTGGTCCCGGACGAAGACGAAGAGGCCACCTATCGCGGCCTGAAATCCAAGGGCAATGTTGATGGCGTGATCGTGCATGCGCCAAAGATGAACGATCCCCGCATCCCCCTTTTGCGCGAGATCGGCCTGCCCTTCGTCGTGCATGGCCGCGCGACCGGCACCGCCGACCCCTATTGCTGGCTGGACGTGAACAACCGCCGCGCGTTTCAGCGCGCGACCGAATTCCTGCTTGACCTTGGCCACACCCGCATTGCCCTGGTCAACGGGCTGGAGTTCATGGACTTTGCCATCCGCCGCCGGACCGGCTACCTTGACGCCCTGGCAGCGCGCGGCATCACGCCTGACCCACAGCTGATGTTCTCGGAAGAAATGACCGAGATTTCCGGCTATCGCGCCACGCAGACCATGCTTGCCCTGCCCCAGCCCCCCACGGCGATCCTGTGTTCGTCGATGATCTCGGGCATGGGCGCGCGGCGGGCCGTCGAAAGCGCCGGACTGACCGTCGGGCGCGAAGTGTCGATCATCATCCACGACGACGACCTGTCCTACATGAAGAACGGCGAGGATGTGCCGATCTTCACCGCGACCCGGTCCTCGGTCCGCGAAGCCGGGCGTCTGACCGCCGAAATGCTGCTTGGCCTGATCGCCCACCCAGAAGACACGCCGCAGCAGCGCCTGCTCGAGGCGGAACTCATCATCGGCCAGTCGACTGGCCCCGTCCTGAAGGCCTGACATGCTCTCCCGTTTCGACTTTCCGCCCGGCTTCGTCTTCGGCGCCGCCACCGCCGCCTACCAGATCGAAGGCTCGGGCTTCGGCGGCTGCGGCCCCTGCCACTGGGACACCTACGCCGCCACCCCCGGCAACGTCGTCCGGGCCGAGGACGGTGCCCGCGCCTGCGACCACTACCACCAGTGGCCCGCCGACCTGGACTTGCTGAAATCCGCCAACCTGGACGGCTACCGTTTCTCTACCTCCTGGGCGCGGGTCATGCCAGACGGGGTGACCATCAACCCGGAAGGTGTTGATTTCTACGACAGACTTGTCGACGGCATGCTGGAGCGTGGCCTGAAACCCTTTCAGACCCTCTACCATTGGGAGATGCCTTCGGCCTTGGCCGACAAGGGCGGCTGGACCAACCGCGACACCTGTCACCGCTTCGCCGACTTTTCCGAAGCCATCACCCGCACCCTGGGCGACCGCGTGGCCAGCATCGCCACGATCAACGAACCCTGGTGCGTCGCCTGGCTGTCGCA
>JAKQLM010000001.1 GCA_029567145.1 Pseudomonadota bacterium | reverse complement strand
GGCGACATCGCCACCATCCTGCCCACGCTGAAGGACCCCGACACGATCACCCGCCTGAACGGCCAGCCCGCCGTCGCGATCGAAGTGTCGAAAAGGTCGGGCGCGAACCTGATCGAGACGGTGGATCAGGCCAAGGCGGTGACCGAAGAGTTCAAGAAGCTCTTGCCCGAAGGCACCGAGGTCAGCTTCAGCCAGGACAAGTCAAAGGACATCCGGCAGTTGCTGTTCGACCTGCAGAACTCGGTCCTGGCGGCGGTGATCCTGGTGTTCATCGTGATCCTGTATGCGCTGTCGATGCGGGCCTCGATCCTGATCGGCCTGGCCATTCCGGCGTCGTTCCTGATGGGGATGCTGGCGCTGTCGATGTGGGGGTTCACGGTCAACATCGTCGTCCTCTTCAGCCTGATCCTGGCGGTCGGGATGCTGGTCGATGACGCCATCATCGTCGTCGAATATGCCGAGCGGCGGATGTCCGAAGGCATGGAAAAGCGCGAAGCCTTTGCCATGGCCTCGCACAAGATGACCGGGCCGGTGGTCGCGGCGACGATGACGCGGGTCGCGGCCTTCTCGCCCTTGCTGTTCTGGCCGGGCATCGTCGGCGAGTTCATGAAATACCTGCCGATCACACTGATCGTCACGCTGTCGGCGTCGATGCTGTATGCGCTGATCTTCGTGCCGACGCTGGGCGCGATCATCGCCAAGCCGTTCAAGCACCCGCCAGAGCACAAGGACGGCGCCTACATGTGGGTCGTGGGCAAGGCGGTGCGGCATCCGGTGATCATGCTGTTCCTGGCGCTGGGGCTCTTGTTCGCGGTGCCCTTCACCTATGCCAGCTATGGCAAGGGCGTGATCTTCTTCCCGGATGTCGAACCCGAGTTCGGGCTGTTGTATGTCAAGGCGCGGGGCAACCTGTCGATCTATGAAAAGGACGCGCTGGTCGCCCAGGCCGAGGCGCGGATTCTGGGCTGGCCCGGCGTCGAAACCGTCTACACCCGCACCGGCGCGGGCGGCAGCATGGGCAACGAGGTCGCGCCGGACGTGATCGGCGTGATCCAGTACGAATTCGTCGACTGGCGCGAACGGAAAGAGGCGAATGCCATCCTGGCCGACCTTCGGGTGGCGATGACCGGGATTGCCGGTGTCGATATCGAAGTGTCGGTGCCGCAGGCCGGGCCACCGACCGGCAAGGCGATCCAGATCGAGCTGTCGGCCGATGACCCGTCGAACCTGAATGATGTTGCCGTGGCCGTTGCCGAAAAGCTGGCCCAGGTGCCCGATGTGATCGACGTGTCGAACGGCCTGCCGCCGCCCGGCGTCGATTGGGAGCTGCAGGTCGACCGGGCCGCCGCCGCGCGCTATGGCATCGCGCCGTCAACCGTGGGGGCGATGGTGCAACTGGTGACCGGGGGGCTGAAGCTGTCGGACTATCGCCCCGCCGGGGCGGATGACGCGGTCGACATCGTTCTGCGCCTGCCCGCCGACCAGCGCACGATCGCCGCGCTGGACCAGTTGCGCATCCAGACCGCGCAGGGATCGATCCCGATTGCGAACTTCGTCACCCGCGTCTCGGCCCCGACCACCGGCATCCTGACCCGGCTGGACGGCACCCGGACGGTGACCGTCTCGGCCGGGATCCGCGAAGGCGTGCAGGCTGACCTCGTCAGGCAGTCCGTGGTCGCCCAGCTGGAGGCCGCGGGGCTGGACCAGATCGGTGTGCGCTGGAACCTGGCCGGCGAGGATGCCGAACAGGCCGAGGCTGCCGCCTTCCTGTCGAAGGCTGCCCTTGCGGCGGTGTTCCTGATCTTTGTCGTCCTTCTGGCGCAGTTCAACAGCTTTGTCTCGGTCGGGCTGGTGCTGTCGGCGGTGGTGATGTCCACCATCGGCGTGTTCCTGGGGCTGATGATCATGGGCCAGCCCTTCACCATCGTGATGACCGGAATCGGGATCATCGCGCTGGCGGGCGTGGTGGTGAACAACAACATCGTGCTGATCGACACCTACGTCACCCTGCGCCGCGAGGGTCGCCCGAAGATCGAGGCGATCCTGCAGACCTGCCGCGAACGCGCGCGTCCGGTCGTGCTGACCGCGATGACGGCGATCCTAGGGGTGCTGCCGATCGCGTTTGGCCTGAACCTTGAACTTCTTAGCCATGAGGTGACCATCGGCGCGCCGTCGACCCAATGGTGGATCGCGCTGTCGTCGGCCATCGTCTACGGGCTGGCCTTTGCCACCTGCCTGACGCTTGTCGTGATCCCGTCGATGCTGATGCTGGTCACCCGGGCCGACCATCCCAAGCCCTGGTTCTGGCAACGCCAGAAGCGCCGCGACTGGTATGCCACGCACCGCCCGGCGCGGGGCGGACAGGGCCGCGCTCAACCGGCAGAATAGGCCCGCGCGCGCCCCGTCTCTGGGCGCGCGCGATCCTTCAGTACATCGAGGTCCGGTAGTCTTCCTCCAGCCCCTGGTCGATCCGCTGCATTTCAGCGGCATCGGCAGGCGCTCCGGTGGTCTGGTCCAGGATCATCTTCAGCAGCGACGGCATCGCCTTGCGGTCCTGATGCTGGGTCGGGTCCCACAGCCTGGACCTCCGGAACGCCTTGGCGCAATGCAGGAAGACCTCACTGACCTGAACCACGATGGCAAGCGTCGGCGTGCGGTCGTTGACAGCCATCGGCGCGAGGACCTTGGGATCGGTGGTCAGGCGGGCCACGCCGTTGACCCGCAGCGTGTCGTCAAAGCCCGGAACCATGAACAAGATCCCGACATTGGGGTTGCCCAGGATGTTCGATTGCGTGTCCAGCCGGTTGTTGCCGGGCCGGTCCGGGATCGCCAGCGTCCGGTCGTCCAGGATGCGCACAAAGCCCGCCGGATCGCCGCGCGGGCTGACATCGGCCTTGCCGGCCGCATTCTGGGTGCCGATGCACAAGAAGAGCGCGCGGCGGATGAACTCTTGCGCGTGGGGGTCCAGCCGGTCGAGGGCCTTCAATGCGGCCAAAGTGTGGGTTGCCGGAAAAAGCGCCCGCAGAGTCGTTTCGTCGGTGACAGCGAAGGCGGGGTTCAGGGCAAAGGGGGTCATGACATATCCTCTTGATCAGGCAAACGCCTGTTGGGGTGCGGTCCGGGGCAGTCCTGAGGGTGCAGGCATCAAAGCCGAAGCGCGTCAAAACGCAAGAAATATTTCGGCATATGAATTAAATCATCCGGTCCTTTGGCCCGAATGGCAAAGGCCCGAAAACCAAAACGGCCCACTTCCGAAGAAGCGAGCCGTTTTAGGTGCGACCCCGAAGGTTCTTGTTGGTGGAGCCAGGGAGGATCGAACTCCCGACCTCTTGAATGCCATTCAAGCGCTCTCCCATCTGAGCTATGACCCCGCCGGTAAGACCCGCGCCATGGGCGGCGCGATGCCGGGTATTTAGGATAGCGCGCCGGGGGGTGCAAGCGGAAAAATCCGCCTTCTCGACCCGGCGAACCAGTCAGACTTCTTCTTCGTCCCCCGGCACGTCGGCCAGGTCGTCCAGCGACACGGTGTCGTCGGCATCGTCTTCCAGAAGATCATCGTCCAGCTCGGCATCATCGGTCGCCGCACCTTCCAGGATGCTGTCTTCAGCCTCCAGATCCTCGACCAGAACGTCATCGTCCTTTTCGGGAACAGCCCGCGAAATGACCGAGGCGGCCATCTTGCGGCGGACGGATTCGATGTCCACGACCTCGCCCGTGTAGGGGCTGACGATCGGGCTGCGGTTCAGGTCGTAAAAGCGTTTGCCGGTGGTCGGGCAGGTCCGCTTCGTGCCCCATTCTGCTTTGGGCATGGTGATCCCTTTGAGGTTGGGTGTTCGTAAGGGGCGTCGCTTGCCACAGGTGCAGGCGACTGTCAAAGCCTTTCGTATACGGGCAGAAGTGGCTATGTTCGCGGAAGGTTTCAAGGGGTTTCCATGGCCATCCTTCCAGGCCCGCCGCCGGTCGAAGTGCATCTGAAGCGGTCCGCCCGCAGCCGCCGATTCTCGCTGCGGGTGTCGCGGCTGGACGGCAAGGTCACGCTGTCGATGCCCGCCCGCGCGCGTGAGGGCGAAGCGCTGGCTTTCCTGCGCGGGCAGGAGGGGTGGCTGCGCGAAACGCTGCAGGCGATGCCCGAATCGGCGGTGCAGATGGTGGGCATCGGCTCGGCGATCCCGGTCGAGGGGCGGATGTTGACGCTGGCCAAGGGCGAGGGGCGGAGGGTGCGGATCGAGGGCGACACGCTGTTCGTCCCCGGCGATCCGGCCAGCGCCGGGGCGCGGGTGGCGGCTTGGGCAAAGGTGCTGGCACGGGACCGGCTGGCCGAGGCGTCCACCCGCTATGCCGGGCTGGTCGGGCGCAGCTACGCGACGCTGGCCCTGCGCGACACCCGGTCGCGCTGGGGGTCGTGTTCGCCGGACGGGCGGTTGATGTATTCATGGCGGCTGATCCTGGCCCCGCCTGCGGTGCTGGACTATGTCGCCGCACACGAGGTGGCGCACCTGGTTGAGATGAACCACTCACCGGCCTATTGGGCGGTGGTCAGCCGGATTTGCCCTGGCTGGCAGGTCCATCGCGCCTGGCTGCACGATCAGGGGCAGGGGCTGCACCGGCTGCGCTTTCAGGATTGACCGCTTTCAGGATTGACCGGGCTGGCGGCGGGGTGTTTCCCTGCGCACCATGCTGACGCCTCGCCCCCCAGACCCGAATGCCGCCGCGCATGAGCGGCTGTACCGGTCGCTGCGCCAGCAGGTCATGCATGGCGAGATGGACCCCGGCCAGTCGCTTACCCTGCGCGGGCTGGCCAAGACCTATGGCGTGTCGATGACCCCCGCGCGCGAGGCGGTGCGGCGGTTGGTGGCGGAGGGAGCGTTCACGCTGTCGTCCTCGGGCCGGATTTCGACGCCGGAACTGACTCCGGAACGGATCGAGGAACTGGCGGCGATCCGGGCGCTTCTGGAGCCTGAAATGGCCGCCCGCGCCCTTCCCCGCGCCCACTTCGCACTGATTGAACGGCTGACCGCGATCAA
>JAKQLM010000808.1 GCA_029567145.1 Pseudomonadota bacterium | reverse complement strand
CCACGAAGGCCCGGTTCCGATCTTCGCGCTTGCGACGGCATCGCTTGCCCATCCGGAAACGGTTCTGCAAGCCCTGCGGGCAGTGCTTGACTGGCAGTCCGTGACAGGCTCCATCTTGACGCAAGACGTCGATGAGGTCGGGCAGCCCGGTTCAGCCAGGCCGGGCAGCGGCCCGTCTTCGGATGCGGAAATGATCATCTTTCAGCCCTGACGGGCGCAAGCGGCAAGGACAGGACGTGCGCATGGACGACATTCTGGGCGAGATCCAGCGGCAGCTGGTCGATCACCCGATCATAGATCGTCTGGGCCTGACCGAGGCGCATTTCAGCATCAATTACAATCGGGCCATGGAAAAGCTGGCGGCTGGGGATATCGCTGCGGCGTTTCGCGACTTTGGCACCCTGGTTCTGCTTTCCCCGATGTCGGTTCAGTATCAACTGGGGCTGGCACAGGCGGCATTGCAGGCCAATGCGCCCGAGCTTGCCATGCAGGCGGCGGCTGTGATCATCGGGCTTGCCCCGGATCGTCCCGAAGGCTTTTTGCTGTCGGGGCAGGCCTGTCTGGCGATGGGCGAACCGGCACTGGCGCGCGAGGACCTGACCGACGCCATCGCCTTGGCCGATGCCCACCCGCGCTTTGCCGCCATTGGCAAGATTGCCCGTCAGACCCTGATCGCAGCGGAAAGCGCCTGAGATGACCGGAACACCCTTGGCCGAAAGCAGCGTCCTTGCCGGGTTGAACCCGGCCGAGCTTGATGCCTGCGAGGCGGTGCTGAAAGGATTGACGCAGGATGTCGATCTGGATGTGGCAGGTGTCTTTGCCGCGCTGCGCAAGGGACGCTCGATGATCGAGGCGTTGCAAATCCCGGAAGAGACTGTTGATATCCTTTATGCGCAGGCTGTTGCGCGGTTTGGCGCGGGCGATCATGCCGCAGCGCAGTCGCTGTTTCAGGCCCTGTCCTTTCTTGCCCCGCAGGTGCGGGACCATTGGCTGGGGCTGGGTATCTGCGCCCGGGCGCTGGACCAGCTTGATCTGGCGCGGATCGCGTTCCAGACCGCCGTGGCCCTTGCCCCCCAGTCCGCCGCCCCCCGCTTCCACCTGTGCGAAGTGCTTTGCCAACAGGGCCGCTGGAGCGAGGCGGCTGATCAGGCGACAGCTTTCACTTCGGCGGCCATGGCCCCGGAGAAAGCCAGTCTGGCGACCGAGATGAAGCGGCTTTCCGCCTTGATCGAGCTGCGCCGCAGATGACCGAGGCGGGCCAGATATTCGCGCTTTTGCGCAGTGCCTCGGCCGCCGAACTTGCCAAGCGTT
>JAKQLM010000797.1 GCA_029567145.1 Pseudomonadota bacterium | reverse complement strand
CTACCGCAACACGCAGATCATTGATTTCGTGCTGGTTTTCGGGGCCATGGCGCTGATCACCTGGCCGCCCTACGCGCGGCTGGTGCGGGCGCAGGTGCTGTCGGTGCGGCGGCGGCCTTACGTCACGGCGGCCCGGGCGATGGGGCTGACGAACCGGCTGATCCTGACGCGCTATGTCCTGCCGAACGCGATGGGGCCGCTGATCGTGGCGGTCTCGGCGGGGTTGGGGACCGCGATGGTGCTGGAATCGGCGTTCTCGTTCCTTGGCGTTGGGGTGACGCCGCCGACGCCAAGCTGGGGCAACATGATTTCGGACGGGCTGCGGGTCTGGACCAACTATCCGCACCTTCTGGCCGCGCCTGCGGCGGTGCTGGCGGTGGTGACGGTGGCGTTCAACTTCCTTGGCGACGGGCTGAACGACGCGCTGAACCCGAAGGGGCAGAAATGACGCTCCTCGACATCAAAGGCCTGACCATCGACATCGCCCGCGACACTGGCCCCGTGCGGGTGGTGGACGGCATCGACCTTGCCGTGATGGAGGGCGAAAGCCTTGGCATCGTCGGCGAATCCGGCTGCGGCAAGTCGCTGACGATGCTGTCTTTGGTGGGCCTGTTGCCGAACCGCATCCGGGCGACCGGAGGGCAGGCTTTGTTCGGCGGGCGCGACCTCCTGAAGCTTTCGGCGAGGGAGTTGCGCAAGGTCCGAGGGTCCGAGATCGGCTTCATCTTCCAGGACCCGATGACCAGCCTGAACCCGGTGATCCGCGTCGGCGACCAGATCGCAGAGGCGCTGATCTACCAGAAGGGCATGACCAAGACCGCCGCGCGGGTGCGGGCGGTGGAGTTGCTGGCCTTGGTCGGCATCCCGGCACCCGAGGAACGCGCGAACGCCTGGCCGCATGAGCTGTCAGGGGGTATGCGCCAACGGGTGATGATCGCGATGGGGCTGGCGGGGAACCCCAAGCTTCTGATCGCGGATGAGCCGACGACGGCGCTGGACGTGACCATCCAGGCACAGATCGTGGACCTGGTGCGTGAGTTGAAGGACCGGCTGAAGATGTCGGTGGTCTGGATCACCCATGACCTTGCGCTGATCGCCGGGTTGGCGGACCGGATCGCCGTCTTGTATGCCGGGACAGTGGTCGAGGATGCCCCGGTGGAGGCCATCTTTGACCGGCCCACGCATCCCTATACGCGGGCTTTGCTGGGGTCCTTGCCCACGCTGGCCGGGGCGGCGATGGAGCGGTTGCCGTCGATTGCTGGCACTCCTCCCGAACCGGGACGCAGGCCCAAGGGGTGCCCCTTCGCGCCGCGCTGCGGGTTCGTGCGTCAGTCGTGCCATGAGACGGTGCCGAAGCTGAACCCGATGCCGGGCGACGCGCGGCACAAGGTGGCCTGCCCGGTGGCGCTGGAGGCCGTGACATGAGCGTGCTTCTGGAAATCCGGGGCTTGGCCAAGCGGTATGACATCCGGCTGGGGGCGTTTGGCGAAAAGCAGGCGGTCGTGCGGGCGCTGGACGATTTCACGGCGGATATCCTGGAAGGCGAAACCCTGTCGCTGGTGGGCGAATCCGGCTGCGGCAAGTCCACGACCGGCTTTGCGATCCTGAACCTGCAGCGGCCTTCGGCGGGCTCGGTCCGCTACAAAGGGCAGGACATCGCGGGGCTGGACGAGGACGCGATGCGCCCCTTGCGCCGCGATCTGCAGATCGTGTTCCAGGACCCCTATTCGACGCTAAACCCAAGGATGACGGTTGGCGAGGCGTTGGCCGAACCGATCCGCTTTCATGGCCTTGCGCCGAAGGGTGAGGTTCTGGCCCGCGTCGCGCGGCTGCTGGAAGACGTAGGCATGACCCCCCGTTTTGCCAACCGCTATCCGCATGAACTGTCGGGCGGGCAAAGGCAAAGGGTGGCGATTGCGCGGGCCTTGGCCTGTCAGCCCAGGTTCATCGTCTGTGACGAGGCGATCTCGGCGCTGGATGTGTCGGTGCAGGCGCAGATCCTGAACCTGCTGCTGGATCTGCAGGATAAGTACGGGCTGACCTACCTGTTCATCGCGCACGACCTTGCCGTCGTGCGCCACATCAGCGACCGGGTGGGCGTGATGTATCTGGGGCGGTTGGCGGAGCTTGCGCCGTCGGCCGCGCTGTTTGCCGAACCCCTGCACCCATACACCCGCGCGCTTTTGTCGGCGGTGCCGGAGCCGAACCCCCGTGCGCCCAGGAACCGGCAGCGGCTGGTGGGTGAGGTGCCGTCGCCCCTGAACCCGCCGCAGGGCTGCCGCTTTCACCCGCGCTGCCCCCTGGCGCGCGACATCTGCAAGACATCGGTCCCGGTCTGGCGTGAGGTGGCTGCGGGCCACCACGTCGCCTGCCATGCGGTGACGGGACCGGGACGGACGAATTGGGAAGGAACGGAATGACGCCGATCGGCATCACCATGGGCGACCCTGCGGGGGTAGGGCCCGAGATCATCGTGAAGTCGATGGCTTCTCTCTCACCGGATGAGAGGCGCGGCTATCGCATTTTCGGCAACGAAGGCAGCCTTTTCGCGGCCGAGAAGGTGCTGGGGACGGGGCTGGATCTCGGCTCGCTGGACCTGCACCAGACGGACATTCCCGGAGGGGTGCTGCCCTTCGGCAAGCTTGATCCGCGTGGGGGAGAGGCCTGTTTCCGCTTCATCGAAGCCGCCGTTCGCCAAGCTGAAAAGGGTAAGATTGCCGGGATCGTCACCGCGCCAATCAACAAGGCAGCGCTGAACGCCGCGGGTCATCATTACGACGGGCATACGGGGATGCTGGCCAGCCTGACCGGGGCCAAGTCCAGCTTCATGCTGCTGACGTCGGAGCGGCTGAACGTCATCCATGTCTCCACCCATATCTCGTTGAAAGGGGCCATCGACAGGGCCCGGACTGACCGCATCCTTGCGACGATCCGCGCCGGGCATCAGCAGTTCCAGCGGCTTGGGATCAAGGCGCGCATCGCGGTCGCGGGGTTGAACCCGCATTGCGGTGAGGGAGGCCTGTTCGGGGACGAGGACGATACCCAGATCGCTCCGGCGATTCAGGCCGCGCGGGCCGAGGGGATCGACGCCCACGGCCCTATCCCGGCGGACACAGTCTTCCATCGGGCCTACGAGGGCGGCTTCGACCTGATCGTCGCGCAGTATCACGACCAGGGGCATATCCCGATCAAGCTGGTCGCCTTCGACACGGCGGTGAACGTCAGCCTTGGCCTGCCCATTGACCGCTGCTCGGTCGACCACGGCACCGCCTTTGACATCGCGGGCAAGGGCATCGCCAAGAACGTCAACCTGGACCATGCGCTGGCCTATGCCCGCCGCATGGCCGCGACCCGGAGCCCGTCATGATCAGCGGTGTCTATTGCGCTTCGGCCACCCCGGTGAACGCGGACCTGTCCCCGGACCTTGCGGCGCTGGCCGACCATGCCAAGGCGCTGATCGCCGATGGCTGCGATGGGGTCGCGCTGCTGGGCACGACGGGCGAGGCGAATTCGTTTTCGCTGACCGAGCGGAAGACGATCCTGGAAGCGGCGGCGGGGGCCGTGGGGGCGGACCGCCTGATGCCGGGCACAGGGGTCAACGCCCTGCCCGAAACGGTGGACCTGACCCGCCATGCCCTGTCGCTGGGCGTGACCCGTGTCGTCATGCTTCCGCCCAGTTACTACAAGGGTGTCAGCGATGAGGGCCTGTTCCGCGCCTATGCCCATGCCATTGAAACCATTGGTGATACGCGGCTGAAAGTGGTGCTGTACCACATCCCGCAGGTGTCGGGGGTGCCGATCAGTCACGACCTGATCGAGCGGCTGGTGACAGCCTTTCCGCAGACCGTGGTGGGCATCAAGGACAGCGCCGGCAAGATCGAGAACATGACGGCGATGATCGAACGGTTCCCCGGATTCGCGGTGCTGGCCGGAGCCGATCCGCTGCTGTTGCCCCTGATGGGCATGGGTGGCGCGGGGTGCATCACCGCGACGTCGAACCTTGTGGCCGACAGTCTGGCGACGGTCTTTCGCCACCATGCCGACCCCGACCGCACGGCAGAGATCGCGGCGGCGCAGGCCCGGATCAACGCGTTCCGCGACCTGTCCAACTCCTACACCCAGATCCCGGCGATCAAGGCGATGGTCGCCTATCGTCACGGCTTGGCCGTCTGGACCCGGACACGCCCGCCTCTGGTGGGCCTGACCAGCGCCGAGCTTGCCCAATTGAAAGACCGACTGACCGCCATTGGCGCCAGCGTGAAGGACCTTGCCGCATGACCGACCTGTCCCGCCCCTTGCGTATCCACCAGCCCCGCCGGGTCGAGTTCGGCTCCGGCACGGCAGCCGAGGTCGGGGCCTGGGCCACGGCCGAAGGCTTTGGGCGGGTGCTTGTGTTGACACAGCGCTCGATGGCCGGGCGGGTGCAGTCGCTGGCCTTGCCGGGGTCGGTGACGGTGTTCGACGGCGTGCAGCCAGAGCCGGACACCGACAACCTGGCGCTGGCGCTGAAGGCGGCACAAGGGGCAGATCCGGACCTGGTCATAGGCTTTGGCGGCGGGTCGGTGATGGACCTGGCCAAACTGGTGACGGTCCTGCGGGGCGCGCAGGGGTTGTCGGAAATAGTCGGTCCAAACAAGGTGTTGGCCCGGCAGAACGCGCTGGCGCTGGTGCCGACGACAGCCGGAACGGGGTCAGAGGCGGGCATCCGCGCGCTGGTGACGGACGTTGCCACGGGCATGAAGGTGGCGGTCGAAAGTCCCTACCTTCTGGCTGACATGGTGGCGATGGATCCTGCGCTGACGATGACCTTGCCGGCTGCGGTGACGGCGGCGACCGGGATCGATGCGATGGCGCATTGCGTGGAGGCGTTTACCAGTCGGAAGGCGCATCCGCTGATCGACAGCTATGCGCGGATGGGGATCGAGCTGGTCGCGCGCCACCTGCCGCGCGCCGTGGCTGATGGGTCGGATGCCGAAGCGCGGGCGGGCTTGCTGCTGGCGGCCTATTACGGCGGCATCTGTCTGGGGCCGGTCAACACGGCGGCGGGACACGCGCTGGCCTACCCTTTGGGCACGCGGCTGAAGCTGCCGCATGGGTTGGCGAATGCGATCATTTTCCCGCATGTGCTTGCTTTCAATGCCGCTTCCGTACCGGAAAAGACCGCGACCGTGGGCCGTCTGCTGGGGCTGACCGGCGATGTGCGGACGGCCGCCTACAGCTGGTGTGAACGGCTGGGCGTGAAGATGCGTCTGCGCGACCATGGAGCGTCCGAAGGACAGCTTGCCGGATGGGCCGCCGAGGCGCATGGCATCCGGCGGCTGATGGACAACAACCCGCGCGACATGTCGGTGGCCGAGGTCGAGGCGATCTACCGCGCGGCGTTCTAGGGGTGGGTCCGGTGCGGCGCAAGGCATTGGGAATGCTATGGTAATCGGCAGGATTTTGTCCGAAAGGGCCGTCTTTCCGGCGTCTTTCCCCTGTCTTCCTTCCGTCTCTACGTGCGGGGGGGTCGGGCCGCGTTAACCGTGACCGACGACTCACGTCCCTAGCGTGACGACAGGTCCAGAAGCCGCCCTTCGAACAGCCGGTCGCGCGACCCGGTGACATGGTGCAGCATCGTGTCGCGGGCGGTTTCGGCCTGGCCAAAGCGGATCGCGTCGAAGATCGCGGTGTGTTCGTCCAGCACATGATCAAGCCCGCCGCGCACGGTTTGCAGCGACAGGCCGTGAAACTTCATCCCGACGGCGATGTGGTCCTTGAGCGCGCGCATCGAGGTTTCAAAATACTGGTTGTTCGAGGCCGCTGTGATCGCCAGGTGAAAGCCGAAATCCGCATCCTCGCGGTGGCTGCGGCGTTCGGTGGCGTCGCGCAGGAAACCCAGGAACTTGGCGATCTCGGCAAGTTGCGCGTCGCTGCGGCGGGTGGCGGCCAGGGCGGCGGCGGCGGGTTCGATGGTCAGGCGAAATTCATAGCAGCGTTGCAGGTCGGCGATGGTTTCGACCGGCTGAAAGGCCAGTTGCTTCGGCTCTCCAGGGGCGGCGACATAACTGCCCGAGCCCTGGCGCGACAGGATCAGCCCTTCGGACCGCAGCCGTTTCAGCGCGGCACGGACCACGGGGCGCGAGACGTCGAACTGCCGGGCCAGGTCGTTTTCGCCCGGCAGACGCGCGCCGTCCGGGTACTGGCCGTCGATGATCGCGCGGCGGATGCGGTCGTGGACGACATCGGCCAGCAGCATGGAACGCGGGGGATTGGCGGGCAGCGGCTCGGCAGAGGACAGGATCGGATCGGTCAGGGGCATGGGTGGGTATCCAGAGCGGAGAGGGCGGTCTGCCAAAGCTGCAACAGCGTATCCGCCTGGCCGAAACCGCCGGATTTGGTGATCAGAACCGGAAAGCAAGGAAGGTCAAGCACGCGGCAGAGCGGCAGGCCGGGAAGAACCTCGCCCTGGACCTGCACAAGGCCCGCACCAGCCGCCTGCAGAAGCGCCGCGACGGTTTCGCCGCCCCCGATGACCAGGGCACCCAACCCGGAGAGGTAGGGCAGCACGCCTTGCGCCAAAGCGGTGGCGACGGCGCTGGCCTCTGCGCCCGGTCCTGGGGTCGCCTGCACCAGCATCGCGCCCGGGGCCGAAGGGGGCGGGACCTGACCGTCGGGCGCGGCGACCCAACGCGGACCGCCGCCGTCCCGCAGCGCGGCGATCTGCGCCAGCGTCACCGGATCGCGAGAGCCAAGCGCAAAACCCAGCGCCCCCGGCGGAAGCCGCGCCGGGGCGGGCGGACGTCCCGACGGCAGCGCCCGCGCAACGGCCCCGGCCAGACCCCGCGCGCCGACCAAGAGGCAGTCGGGGCCGGCGTCCTGCAGGATGCGGTCCAGAGCGGCAACGGTTTCGGCGTCGGGCGTGCTGATCGTCACCCCGTCCAGCGCAAGGCGGACCGGGATCGGCTGCGTCACCCCGGCCCCGGTGACATGGCCCTGTCGCACGATCCGGCCCAGGTCGGGGATGGCCGGGCAAAGCAGCACGCGGGTCAGGCCCAGCGCCCTGGCGATGGCCGCGGTTTCCGCCGCGACCGGGCCTTTCAGGCGCGAGTCGATCTTCTTCAGCCACAGGGTCCCTGGTCCGGCGAACGGGCGGAGGGATAGGACGGCATCGGTCGCCCGCTGTCCTGCGACCTGGGGCGAAGCCTCCCGCGTGCCAAGCGTGACCGCCAGAACCTGCGGCGACTGCTCCAGTGCGGCGGGCAGGGTGGCGCCGGACAGGGCCGTCACGCAGCGCAGGCCCATGGCCGCGAAGGGCGCGCTGGAATCAAGCGCTCCGGTTAAGTCATCCGCGATGATCACGACGGCTGGGCTGGACATGGCCCAGTGTGTGCAAGATCGCGGGCTTGGGCAACCTGTAAATCTGCCATGGATTTGTTATTTCTGGCGTGCCGCCGACCGATTCCGCGCCCCGTCTTTACGTTCTGTGCGGTGGGGGCGTCCAAGGCCCTTGCAATTTTCAACTTCAAAGCTTTATAGGTATATGATCGTGTATCCGAGGATCGACTCGCATGTCCCTTTTCCGCACCCTGCCGATTGTTGCCCTGACCGCTTTGGCCGCCCCCGGTCTGGCGACCAGCGTCATGGCCGATCCCGCCCCCCTGGCCCCGGTCGTCGTGCCGGAATGGAAGGCGGTCTATGGCACAGTCGAGGCGCGGGACCGGGTTCCGGCCCGGGCGCGGCTGGGGGGCACCCTGGTCGAACTGTCGGTGACCGAAGGCGACGAGGTCGCGGCGGGCGCGGTGCTGGCCCGGGTGGTGGATGACAAGCTGGACTTTCAACTGGCCGCCCTGGCCGCACAGGAAAGCGCCCTGGCCTCGCAGCTTGGCAATGCCGAAGCCGATCTGGCGCGCGGCGAAGAATTGCTGAAGTCCGGTGTGACGACAGTGCAGCGGGTCGATGCGCTGCGGACCGGGGTCGATGTGCTGAAGGGGCAGCTTGCTGCGTTGGCGGCGCAGGCGGATGTGATCTCGCAGCAGGCGGCCGAAGGGGTCGTGCTGGCCCCGGCGGCCGGTCGGGTGCTGGATGTGCCGGTGACCAAGGGCGCGGTGATCATGCCGGGCGAGCCGGTGGCGGTGATCGGTGGCGGCGGGACCTTCCTGCGGATCGCGGTGCCAGAGCGTCATGCCCTGGCGCTGGACGCAGGCGACGCGATCCGGATCGCGGATGGTGACGGGGACCGCGAGGGGGTTCTGGCCCGGGTCTATCCGTTGATCGAAAGCGGCCGGGTGGTCGCCGATGTCGAGATCGAGGGCCTGCCCGACACGTTTGTCGGCGCGCGGATGCTGGTGCGTCTGCCGGTGGGCGAGCGTGCGGCGCTGATGGTGCCCCGGGCTGACATCGTCACGCGGGCGGGGCTGGATTTCGTCGGGCTGCAATCGACTGATGGTGTCGCCTTGCGCAGCATCGTGCCGGGCGAGGTGCATCAGATCGACGGCGTGGCGATGGTCGAGGTGATCAGCGGGCTGGTCGCGGGCGATGTGGTCGTGCCCGCGTCGGAGGTGGGCCATGAGTAAGCACCCGCTGGGCATCGCCGGGGGGCTGACGAAGGCGTTCATCGCCAGCGCGCTGACGCCGTTGTTCATCCTGGCGGCAATCGCGGCGGGGGTCGTCGCGCTGATCAGCCTGCCGAGAGAGGAGGAGCCGCAGATCTCGGTTCCCTTGGTCGACATCCATGTGATCGCGCAGGGCTTGCGCGCCGAGGATGCGGTCAAGCTGGTGACCGAACCGCTGGAGGTCATCGTCAAGGGCATCAACGACGTCGAGCATGTCTATTCCTCGACCCGCGACGATGCGGCGATGGTGACCGCGCGGTTCGAGGTCGGCACGCGGTCCGAGGACGCGATCCTGCGGGTGCATGACAAGGTGCGGGCGAACATCGGGGCGATCCCGGTGGGCATTCCGGAACCCCTGATCGTGGGGCGGGGCATCGACGATGTGGCTATCCTGACGCTGACGCTGTCGGGCGGCGGGTTGTCGGCCA
>JAKQLM010000791.1 GCA_029567145.1 Pseudomonadota bacterium | reverse complement strand
AAAGATGACAAGGACGACAAGCAGCAGTATCCCAAGACCATTGCGCATCGGCAATCGCTCCTCATGGACGTCCCCCGAAGCAAAGCTAGACCGCCCCGCGCCAAGGTCAACCGTCATCCCGATTGCATTGCCTTAACGAATCGGTTAAACCAACCGGGAAGGAGACGCCCATGCCCCTCGACCTCACCTACGCCGCGCTGGCCGATCCCACCCGCCGCGCGATCCTGGAAACCCTCGCCCAAGGCCCCGCCCCGGTCGGCACCCTTGCCGCGCCCTTCCCGATCTCCGGCCCCGCCATCAGCCGCCACCTCCGCGTCCTTGAAGACGCGGGCCTCATCCTGAACCAGCGCGCGGGCAAGGGGCGCCTGTGCCAATTGCACCCCGAACCGCTGTCGCAGGCGCAAGCCTGGCTCGACTTCCACCACCGTTTCTGGACCGGCAGCTTCGACCGGCTCGACAGCATCCTGAAAGGCCAGCCATGACCGCGACCCTCACCCTTCGCCACACCTTCGCCGTCCCACCCGCCCGCATCTACGCAGCTTGGACCGACCCCGCGCTGTTCGCCCGGTGGATCGGCCCGCAAGGCATCTCCTGCACCCTCCTCGACATGGACCCAACGGTCGGAGGCAGCTTCCGCCTCGACATGCACCTGCCCGACCGCACCATCCACGTCGCAGGCCGCTTCATCCGCCTGCAGCCCCCCAATCGGATCGACCTCACCTGGGGTGCCGCCGACGGCAGCGTGACCACCGACATCACCATCCACTTCCACCCCACCGCCACCGGCACGGAAATGGAGTTTCACCACCACCTGCCCAGCCCCGACATGGTGCAGTCGCACGACGACGGCTGGACCAGCGCCTTCGCCAAACTGCAAACCTTGCTGGAGCCCTGAGATGCCCGTCACCGGCTCCTGCCACTGCGGCGCCCTGCACTACACCTGCGACGTCGATCCCACCCAGGCCATGACCTGCACCTGCTCGATCTGCCGCCGCAAAGGCTCGGTCCTGCACTTCGTCGACGGCCCGCAGGTCCGCCTCACCGCCGACCCGCAGGCCCACGGCATCTACCACTTCCACAAACACATCATCGCGCATCATTTCTGCAAGACCTGCGGCATCGCCTCCTGGTCAATGGTCACCCTGCCCGAGGGCACCGAAAAGATCGCCCTCAACCTCCGCGCCAGCGACGTGCCCTTCGCCCATCTGCCCACGTCCAGGTTCGACGGCGCGGCGATCTGAAACAGGCCCGGCTTTGCTCTTTTGATAAATACTCTCAGGGGGTTTGGGGGCAGAATGCCCCCATCAGTCCGCACTCTGCCACGAACGCAACAGCAAGGCAGACCAAGGCTTGCGCGGTAGCGCTCAATTTGATCCGTCAGACAGGTGGCCGATACAGTGTCGCGGTAAACGCCTCCGACACAGCGCAGGCCTTGATGTCGATCCAGCCCGCCGCCCGGAACGCATCGCGCACTGCCGCGTCGCCCACGGCGGCCCCCTTGCCCTTGCCGTAAACGCACCAGACCCGCAGCCCCGTGGCCGTCCCCGCCGCAAGCGCCGCCGCCAGATCGCCCGGCCCGGTCAGGACCGCGACGATCACCGCCGCCTGCTCCGGCCCCGGCACCTCGGCTCCGGCCAGTGCCACCGCAATCGCCTCGGGGGCAGGCCCACCCAGGACCAGGGCCCGTGCCATCGGTGAAACCCCCAGCTTCGCGGCCAGAGACGGCAGCGGCTTGTCCAAGGCCCTGACCCAGGCCGCCGCCTCCCTGGCCCCCAGGGTCAGGGCCAGCGGCTCCCCGTCCGACCGCAGACACAGGTCCTCGCCCTCGACGCGCCACTCCCTCAGCCCGGCCCTCGGCAGCAATGCCCGAACCTCGCCGCGCAAGCGGATGCCGTCACGCTCCAGCACCGCCTTCACCGCGCCCGACGCCCCGCGCCAGACCGCGTGACCCTCCGCCTCGCGTCCCATCGCACCCCCTTTGGGGCGTCAGGCGACCAACTCGCCCTTCAGCGCCCGCTCCATCAGCGCAACCGTCTCGTCCACGCCGTAAAGCGCGATGAACCCACCGAACCGAGGGCCATCCGACGCGCCCAGCAGCACCTCGTACAGCGCCTTGAACCAGTCCCGCAGCGGCTCGAACCCGTGGTCCTTGCCCACCGCAAAGACCATCGACTGCAAGGCCTCGTCGTCCGTCGCCCCGTCCCAGACCCGCAGCCGAGCGACCAGATCCTCCATCGCCGCCCGCTCCCTGGCATCCGGCAAACGGAAGACCCGCGTCGGCGCGATCTTGTCGGCGAAATAGCGCACCGCATACCCCGCCGCCGCGTCCAGATCGGGATGCGTCTCGGGCGATGCGTCCGCAGCATACCGCTTCAGGAACTTCCACAACGCCCCCGCATCCTTGGCCCCCGACACCGACGCCAGGTTCAACAGCATCCCGAAGCTCACAACCATCCGGCTCTCCGGAGGCTTCCCCCCATGGATATGCCACACCGGATTGTTGACCTGCTGCTCAACCGTCTGCTCCGGATACGCCCGCAACTGCTGGTGATACTCATCCACCGCCCGCGGGATCACGTCGAAATGCATCCGCTTCGCCGTCTTGGGCTTCTGGTACATGAAATACGACAGGCTCTCGGTGGCCGCATAGGTCAGCCATTCGTCAATGGTCAGCCCGTTCCCCTTCGACTTCGAGATCTTCTGCCCCTGGTCGTCCAGGAACAGCTCATAGGTCATATGGTTCGGCTTCCGCCCCCCCAGAACCTCGCAGATCCCGTCGTAGATCGGAGTGTTCGTGCTGTGGTCCTTCCCGTACATCTCGAAGTCCACATCCAGCGCCGCCCAGCGCGCCCCGAAATCCGGCTTCCACTGCAGCTTCACATGCCCGCCCGTCACGGGAACCGTCCACTCCCGCCCGGTCTCGTCGTCAAACGTGATCTCACCGCGCACCGCATCCACGTTCTTCATCGGCACATACATCACGCGGCCCGACTCCGGATGGATCGGCAGGAAGCAGGAATAGGTCTGCTGCCGCTCCTCCCGCAGGGACGCCAGCATGATCGCCATGATCGCATCATAGCGCTCCGCGCACAGCCGCAAGGTCGCGTCAAACCGCCCCGACTTGTAGAACTCCGTCGCGCTGATGAACTCATACTGGAACCCGAAGGTGTCCAGGAACCGCCGCAACATCGCGTTGTTGTGCCCGCCGAAACTGTCATACTCGCCATAGGGATCGGGGACGCTGGTCAACGGCATCTGCATGTACTGCCGCAGCATCTCCTGGTTCGGCACGTTCTCCGGGACCTTCCGCATCCCGTCCACATCGTCCGAGAAACAGATCAGCCGCGTCGGGATGTCCGAGATGATCTCGAACGCCCGCCGGATCATCGTCGTCCGCGCCACTTCCCCGAACGTCCCGATATGCGGCAAGCCCGACGGCCCATACCCCGTCTCGAACAGCACATACCCCTTGGCCGGGGCCTTCTTCTCATACCGCTTCAACAGCGCCCGCGCCTCTTCAAAAGGCCACGCCTTCGAGGTCATCGCCGCATCGCGCAAAGCCGTCATTGTCGTCCCCATCGCCCTATGAACCCCCGTCCTCTATTGCCCCCCGCCCCCCCCGTCAATAATCTGCCACCCAAACCCACAGGAGCCCGCCATGCCCGAATCCGCCATGTCCCCGCAGGACGCGCTTGTCGCCATCATGGTCGCCTGCTCCGCCTCCGACCAGAACATGCGCACCGCCGAGCTGGTGGCGATCACCCGCATGGTCAACCACATGCCCGCCTTCGCCACCTACGACCCCGACCGCATCCGCCGCGTCAGCCGCATCGTGTTTGACCTGTTTGAAGAGGAAGACGGCCTCGACGCCCTCTTCGGCCTGATCCGCGAGGCCCTCCCCGAGCGCCTATTCGAGACCGCCTACGCGCTGGCCTGCGACGTCGTCACCGCCGACGGTCGCCACTCCCAGGTCGAGCTCCGCATGTTGGAAGAGGTCCGCGAAGAGCTGAAGATCGACCGTTTGCACGCCGCCGCTATCGAGTGGGGCGCACGGGTGCGGCATATGGGGGTGTGACCCCGAAACGCGCGCCGCCTCAACCCTCGTAGGGTGGGTGCCAACCCACCACACGTAGGGTGCGTGATTTCACGCACCACCCCCGCTAACCCCCTCCTGCCAGAGGGCCGCGCCCTCCCTCGGGTTGGCGCTGCAACGGTCGATGTAGGCGCTTTATCCCGCAACCCCTCCCCCCGAAGTTCGGGTGACCGACGCTGCAAAC
>JAKQLM010000746.1 GCA_029567145.1 Pseudomonadota bacterium | reverse complement strand
GGCCTCGCCATGGCTGAACTCGTCGTTGCACCATTCGCGGAACCACTTGAAGATCGGGTGGAAGCGCTGTTCGGGATGCGCCTCCAGGTGCCGGTAGATGGTGATGTAGCGGGCGTAGCCGATCTTTTCCGACAGGTAGGTGGCGTAGTAGATGAACTTGGGCCGGAAGTAGGTGTACTTCTTGGCCTTGGTCAGGAAGCCAAGGTTCACGGCCACCCCCGCCTCGCGCAGGGCGTCGTTGATGAAACCGGCATGCCGCGCCTCGTCCCGGGCCATGTAGTTGAACAGCTCGCAGATGTCGCCGTTGGTGCCGCGGCGCTTCATTTCCTTGTAAAGCACGCAGCCCGAGAATTCGGCGGTGCAGGAGCTGACCAGAAAGTCGATGAACTCGCGTTTCAGGGGCGGGTCCATACCGTCCCAGTCAACGGCGTCCCAGGCGTCGGTCTTCTTGAAATGGCCCTTGTTCGGGTCGGATTTCATCTGGCCGATCAGCTTGTCCCAGTCCGCGCGCACGGGGGTCACGTCGATGCGGTCCATCTCGTCAAAGTCGGTGGTGTAGAAGCGCGGGTTGAGAAGGGTGGTTTCCGTGGCCATCGCCGTGGTGTCGGGCGGAGCCATCCCGGCGGCAATTTCCGCGCCAGAGTCGGGATACAGGTCCATCGGCGTTGCGTTCATAGCCGGATCTCCTCGGAGAACGAAAACTCGCACAGTTCCATGAAGCCGAAATCGCCGGTCATCCGCGTCCACAGCCGTTCGATGGGCGTGGCGCGGGTGATGGTGGCGGTGCGGTCCTCGACGATGACCTCGCCATAGGCGGCCAGGACGGGCGCGCCATGCACCAGAACTTCGTCGCCCGGATAGACGACGGCCCCGTTGTTGAAGCGGACGTGGGCGTGCAGGGATTCGAAGCGGTGGCTGACTTCGACCGTGCAGGGCACCCGTTCGACATTGCGTGTGAAAAGACCCATGAGCGTGGTTCCCTATTGCTGTTGATCAAGAAGCCGTTCGAACGCGGCCTTGTTGTCCTGCCCGAAGGCGTAAAGCTCGACGCTCCAGCCGGTTTCGGGGTCTTCTGCGGCCAGACGGCCACTGGTGTATTCGACGATCCGGACGGGGCTTAGCGGGTCCAGCCCGTGCTTGCGGCGTTCGGTGGCAAGGCCGCTTTGCACCACGGTGACAAAGCCGCCGTGGGGCAGGTCCAGAAGCACCGTGCCATCGGTGTTGCGCACGGTGACGGCCTGGGCGTCGTGGCCTTGCAGCACGATCCACATTTCGCGCTTGACCGCGCCCGCTTGCGGCTGGGCGACGGGCGGGCGGTCGGTCAGGACGGCAAAGCTGGTGATCGCCAGCGTGGAAAGCGCCAGCGCCAGCATCCCAAGCAGAAGCGTGCGCGGGATCAGCTCTTTTTCGCGGCTTTTGTAGGTGGGGCTGGGAAGATGTGTCATCTGCGCCCCCTATTCGGCTGCGACCGGCGCAAAGTCGGGCGCGCGGGTCAGGGTGGGTTGGGTCAGGCGTGCCTCGGCCACTTCGGCCACCATGCGCGCGATGCGGGCGGCATCGGGGATCGACCGCAGCGCGGGCTGGGTCTTCTGCCAGTGACCAGGCCGGGCGTGCGGCCAGAGTGCCAGAACCGAAATCCGCGTTTCGCCCAGCGTGTCCAGCGCGATGGTGCCCGTGCCGTCACGGCGCAGGTCAAGACTGGCGGTGCCCACTTGCGCGAAGGGCAGGTTGAAGGTCACCGGCAGCGCCGCGCCGATCCGCAGGACGACGCGGGCGGTGGTCAGCGTGTAGGTGGTGCTGCGCGCCTGAACCCAGGCGAGGAAGTAGATCACCGCCAGCCCCAGAAGGCCCAGCACCAGATAGGGCAGGCCCATCGCCAGCGCCAAGGGCAGGCCGCCGTCGGCAAAGGCCGCCCCGGCCCGCCACAGCACGACGATGGTGAAGTAGGCGGCGAACCAGCGGATCCTGTAGGCGTCCCGTGCAAGCGCCCAGGCATCCGGGCGTCCCTGCCACAGGATCAGTTCACCCTGCGGGGGCCGTTCCGGCAGCCCTGGCAGCGCGTCGAAAGCAAAGTCGTCATGGCCTGACATGGCAGACCCTCCGTGTTGAAGTTGAAAGGCGCTGGCCCGGGCGCGGGCCAATGCCTGTCAGGTCAGAACCCGCGCTTGCGCTTGGGGGCGTCGTACATCCAGCCACCGGCGACGTATCCGGCGATCTTGTCCTCTTCCAGCTTGGTCACCTCGGTCAGCGATTTCGTCGCCGGGATGCCGTCAAAGCTGTCCGAGGCCAGGAAGTTGACCCGCACGCGGTCTTCCCAGATCCGGGCCAGCGTCAGCGGCACCAGCCGTTTCGCGCCCGAGTTCAGGTCCGCCTCCAGATACCGCACCATGCTTTCCGGCGCGTCGATCCAGACGTCCGAGACGCGGCCCACGACCTCCAGGTCACCGGCCTGCACCGGCAGCCCGCGCGGATCGCGTCCGGCGCTGACGGTAAAGCCGTCCAGCCGCGACATCGGCACGATCTTGTTGTGGCCGTGGCCGTCAAGCTCGGGTTCGTCCCGACGCGGCGACCACGAGGCCGGGCCGACACCATCGGCCAGCGGGTTGCCGGTCGGGGCGTGGGGAAAGCCTTCGGACGCGGCGGTCCGGGCCAAAGCCAGGCCGGTGCGGCGGTGCGCCGCCTCGTTCGCGGCCGAGGGCACGGTGACCTCGCCCTTGCCGTTCGGCAGGCGGAAGGTCTTGGGCTTGGGCAGGCCGAACGGCCCCTGGTTCGGGGCGGGGGTGCCGTCCTCCAGCTCCAGCGGATAGCCTTCGCGCATATTCTCGGTCTGCAGGTAGTAGATCAGAAGGGCGAAGAAGCCCCAGAAAAGCCAGATCGACAGGCTGGCAAGGTCGAAGTTGCCGAAGAAAGTGACACCTACCATTGGGTGGTCCTCCGTTAGGTCAGGTCGGGAATTCGGCGATGCCGAAGCGGTCGCCGGTCTTTTGGGAAAGCGGGGTGATGCGGACCAAGGGTCCAAGCGCGACAAGGGTCAGGAACAAAAGGCCGATCTCGGCGTGATAGACAAAGCTGTAGCCAAGGGTCGGGTCGGTCAGGGCCGGGCCAAGCGCGCCGCTTTCGGCAAGGTGGCCTGTCAGGTCGCGCAAGGCGCCGCCAAGAAAGATCGACAGGCCGGCAGCGGTCGCCTGCGCCGCGCCCCAGGCCCCAAGCGCCAGGCCCGCCCCGGTGCCGGCGGTCTGCAGCGCCATGGCGGCGGTCAGGGTCGAGACGGCGAAAAGCCCCGCGCCGATGCCGATCAGGCAGGCTCCGGCGTAAAACAGGAGTGTGCTGTCCAAGGGCCCGGCGAAGATCACGCAAGGAAAGGCGACCAGTCCGACCAGAAGCCCCCGCGCGGCGGTGCGGTAAGGGTCTTGCCCCTGCGCCAGCCAGCGCGCGGCGGTCAGGAACCCGACCAGCGCGCCCATCGCGTAGACGGCGGTCAGAAGGGTGGTCTTGCTGACCGACAGGCCGAGGACCTCGCCGCCATAGGGCTCAAGCAGCACATCCTGCATGTTGAAGGCCAGCGTGCCCAGCACCACGACCGCCAGCAGCCGCCCGGCGCTGCCTCCGGCCATGAGATCCCCCCAGGCATCGCGGAAGCGCGGGCGCGGGGCCTCTCGTTCCGCGCGGGTCATCGGGCGGACCTTTTCCTGTTTCCAGAGCGCGACCAGGTTCAGGACCATCGTCGCCACGCCGCAGCCTTGCACGACGCGGACCAGCGTGATCGGGTCATAGTCGCGCAGAAGCCAGCCGACGATCAGCGCGCTGGCCCCCATGCCCAGCAGGAACATGACGTAAAGCAGCGCCACCACCTTGGGCCGGGTTTCATCCGTGGCCCGGTCACTGGCCAGCGCCAATCCGGCGGTCTGCGTCATGTGCAGGCCGATCCCGGTCATCAGGAAGGCCATTGCCGCAAGGACTTCGCCTGCCCAGGCCGGGCCATGGATCTGGTCGCCCGACAGCACGATCAGCGCAAAGGGCATGACCGCAAGGCCGCCCATCTGCCACAGGCTGCCGAACCACAGGTAGGGGATGCGCTTCCAGCCGATCGCGCTGCGGTGGGTGTCGCTGCGGTGCCCCAGCAACGCGCGGAACGGGGCGACAAGGACCGGAATGGCGATCATCAGCGCGACGACCATGGCGGGGACCGACAGTTCGACGATCATCACCCGGTTCAGCGTGCCCAGAAGCAGGACGGTTGCCATGCCGACTGACACCTGAAACAGCGACAGCCGCAAAAGCTGGCGCACCGGCAGACCTTCAGAGGCGGCATTGGCAAAGGGCATCCAGGCGGGGGACAGGGCCTTGAGGTGCTTCTGGCGCAGGATCATGGCTGGGCCTCCGCGCGGTATTCCAGACAGTCCGAAATGTAGAACCCGCGCGCCACGCGGCCAACGCGGGCCAGCCCCGGCCCTGCGGCGAGGGTCAGATCGCGCAACCCGTGCGGGATCATTACCGGAGAGCGGTCCGAGCGGGGGAACAGCTTGCCCGCATGCCACATCGCCATCAAAAGCGGCGTGCGCGGGGCGACGGTGAAGACCACCCGGTCGGCCCGTTGCCCCAGCGCATGCAGGGTGCGGGCGATGTCGTCCGCCCCATAGTAGATAAGGCTGTCCATCGCGAGGACGGCATCAAAGACGCCAAGGGCCGCATCGGTCATGTCGCCCGCATGGAAGGTCACCTGCGGGCGCAAGGCTACCGGAAGCCGGTCCTGCGCGATGGCAACCAGCCTGGGCGAGATGTCGGCGGCCACGACGGTCGCGCCGCGCTTGGCCAGTTCCTCGGTCATGGCCCCGGTGCCGCAGCCTGCATCCAGCACCTGCGCGCCGCGCAGGTCTTCCGGCAGCCGCGACAGCATCAGCGCCCGCATCTTGTCCCGGCCTTCGCGCACCGTCTGGCGGATGCGGGAGACGGGCGCGTCCGAGGTCAGCCGCTCCCACGCCTTGGTGGCGGTGCGGTCGAAGTAGGTCTCGACCCGGTCGCGCGTGGTGGCGTAGTTCGGCATCAGTCAAACCCCAGGAGTTCAAAGATCTCGCGGTCGGGCAGCGGTTCGGGAAAGCTTTCCGGCAGGCTGACCGATTGCCACAAGGCATTGGCAAGACGGATGTATTCGGCACGGGCCATCACGATGTCCTGGTCGTCGTCCATGGCGAACAGGGTCTTCTTCTTCAGGCGCGAGCGGCGGATCGCGTCGATGTCGGGCATATGCGCCAGACGGTTGAACCCGACCTTGGCGCAGTAGCGGTCGATCTCGTCGGTATCCTTGCTGCGGTTGGCGACGCACCCCGCCAGACGGACCTTGTAGTTCGACGACTTGGCCTGCACGGCGGCGATGATCCGGTTCATCGCATAGATGCTGTCAAAGTCGTTTGCGGTGACGATCAGCGCCCGATCGGCGTGCTGCAAGGGGGCGGCAAAACCGCCGCAGACCACGTCGCCAAGGACGTCGAAGATCACGACATCCGTATCGTCCAGCATGTGATGCTGCTTCAAAAGCTTCACCGTCTGGCCCACGACATAGCCGCCGCAGCCGGTGCCCGCAGGTGGCCCACCCGCCTCGACACATTTCACGCCGCCGAAGCCTTCGGTCACGAAATCCTCGGGGCGCAGCTCCTCGGCGTGGAAATCGACCTCTTTCAGGATGTCGATGACCGTGGGCTGCAGCTTTCCGGTCAATGTGAACGTCGAGTCATGCTTCGGGTCGCAGCCGATCTGCAACACGCGCTTGCCCATGGTGGCAAAGGCGGCCGACAGGTTCGACGAGGTCGTTGATTTCCCGATCCCGCCCTTGCCATAGACCGAAAACACCTTCGCGCCGTCGATCTTTTGCGTGGGGTCCAGATACACCTGCACCGAGCCGTCTCCGTCCAGGCCCCGAAGGCTGGGGATTTCATCGCGTGGGCTCATGGCATTTCGCCTTTCATTTTCTGTCCAAAAGTATCCCGGGGGTGTGGGGGCTGGCCCCCACTCCGACAGGTCCGAAGGGCACGCCAATGAGTCATTCCGCTGCGATCCCTTCCATCCGGTCTTCCAGGTCCATCGCCGCCTGTTGCAAGGCGGCCAAAGTCTCGGCCGAGGGTTGCCAGTATTGCCGGTCTGATGCCTCCAGGAGCCGC
>JAKQLM010000744.1 GCA_029567145.1 Pseudomonadota bacterium | reverse complement strand
GCCTACATGCGCAAGCGCCATTCGGTGCGCGACTACTCCCCCCGCCCGGTCGCGGTCGAGGTGATCACCGCCTGCATCGCCGCTGCCGGCACCGCCCCGTCCGGCGCCAACCACCAGCCCTGGCATTTCGTCGCGATCCAGGACCCGGCGATGAAGGCCCGGATCCGCGACGGGGCCGAGGACGAAGAGCGCGCCTTCTATCAGGGTGGGGCCGGGGACGAATGGCTGGCGGCGCTGGAACCGATCGGGACCGGCGTGACCAAGCCGCACCTGACCGACGCGCCCTGGCTGATCGTGGTCTTTGCCCAGCGCTATGGCGTGACCGAGGAGGGGACCCGCTACAAGAACTACTATGTCCCGGAAAGCGTGGGCATCGCTACCGGCCTGCTGATCGCGGCGATCCATCATGCCGGGTTGGTCTGCCTGGAACACACGCCGAACCCGATGAAATTCCTTGGGCCCCTGTGCGGCAGGCCTGACCATGAGAAGCCGGTGATGATCCTGCCGGTCGGCTATCCCGCAGATGGGGCGACTGTGCCCGCCGTGGCCAAGCGCAAGAAGCCCCTGTCGGACATCCTGTCGGTCTTCTGACCCGAAAGGGGAAGGGCGCTTGCAGGAAACGCGGTGCCCGGCGCACCAGCGCTCTGCGGAGTTTTCAAAAACTCCGGTCCGATTTCTTTGAAGAAATCGGCCCTCTGGTCACGGCGTCGGGAAAACTTGACCCGCTTCAGGCTTGCCTGCGGACCCAGTCCCAGGTTTCGGCCAGCGCGTCCTCAAACCCCTGACGGGGCTGCCAGCCCAGCCGATCCCGTGCAAGGCTGGTGTCCAGGACCGACACCGGCACGTCAATGGCCCGGGCGGGCAGGCGGTTCAGCCGAAACGGCTTGCCCGTCACCCGCTCGATGGATGCCAGAACCTCGGCCAGGCTGCGCCCGTCGCCCGACCCGGCGTTCAGGGTCAGGCCCGCGCCGTGCTCCAGCCCGTGCAGGCACAGGGCGGCCAGGTCCGAAACCGCCAGAAAGTCGCGCACCACGCTGCCGTCGCCGTACAGGTCCATCGGCGTGCCCTGCGCCAGCCGCATCAAGGCGGTGGTGATGAAGCCGGGATTGCTGGACCCGGTCTGACGCGGCCCGAAGGCGTTGGCGGGGCGCAAGACGGTGGCGACCAGACCCTGCCGCGCCGCTGTGGCGATATAGCTTTCGATGGCCGCCTTGACGATGCCATAGGACCCGATCGGCCGCAGCGGATGGCTCTCCGGGATCGGCACCACCTCGGGCGGTCCATAGATCGCCCCACCGGACGACACATAGACCAGCCGCCGCACCCCGGTGTCCCGCATCGCCTGCAACAGGCGCAGCGTCCCGATCAGGTTGCCTTCGACATCGGCAACCGGCTCGCGTTCAGCCGAGGCGGGGTGGCTGGTGCTGAGAACATGCAGAACCGCATCGCAGCCCTGAAGCGCATCGATCAGGGCCGCCCTGTCGTCCAGACCGGCCAGCCGATAGTCCACCCCGGCGATCGGGGGCCGGGCTCGGTCGGGGCTGCGGGACAGGACGCGCACCGCATGGCCGGCCGCAAGGGCGTGATCCACGACATGCGAGCCGATAAAGCCGCAACCACCAAGTACCAGCACACGCACGACAATCCCCCGGCTGGCCCTACCCGGCACGTTTCCGGGGGAACCGCTAGCGGTATCAACCCAGCGTTGTCAATGACACAACGCCCGGTGTGGCAACACCTAGCGCAGCGTTGCCACCCGGCGCGGCGTGACCGCGGGCTGATCGTCGACCAAGGCATCCGCGCCGACAAGGTCCTCCTCTGGAGGCGGGGCATCGTCCGACGCGGGTTCTGCCGCGGTGTCCGGGCCTTCGGGCGCCTGGGAATCAGGGGCGTGGGAACCGGGGCCCGGGGAGCCGGAAGCGGGCACCAGCAGCGGCTCGGTCGCGACGGTTGTCAGGCGGCGGGGGCGGGTGACGGCCATCGACGGGCGTGGGGGCTTTTCGTCCTTGGGCCGTGTGCTGGCGTCGTTCACCTTGATGATCGTGAAGCTGATGTTGTCCTG
>JAKQLM010000737.1 GCA_029567145.1 Pseudomonadota bacterium | reverse complement strand
TAAGATGGGTATTTTGGCGGAGGGCCCCCACCCCTGCCCCTCCCCACGAGGGGGAGGGAGGCCTGGGGTTGATTGCGATCCCGGTCAAGGGGCCGTGAGAGTGGGGTCAGCGGGCGAACCGCTTGTACTTCACCCGCTTCGGCTCCAGCGCATCCGGTCCCAAGCGGCGGACCTTGTCTTCTTCGTAGGCCTGGAAGTTGCCCTCGAACCATTCCACATGCGCGTCGCCTTCAAAGGCGAGGATGTGGGTGCAGAGGCGGTCCAGGAAGAACCGGTCGTGGCTGATGATGATCGCGCAGCCGGCGAAGTCTTCGATGGCGGCTTCAAGCGCCTGCAGGGTTTCGACGTCAAGGTCGTTGGTCGGTTCGTCAAGCAGCAACACGTTGCCGCCTGATTTCAACAGCTTGGCCATGTGGACGCGGTTGCGCTCCCCGCCGGAGAGCAACCCGACCTTCTTCTGCTGGTCGGTGCCCTTGAAGTTGAAAGCCCCGGTATAGACGCGGGAGTTCATCTGCATGTCGCCAAGGTGGATGACCTCGGCCCCGCCGGAGATTTCTTCCCAGACGTTCTTGTTCGGGTCCAGGGCGTCGCGGGACTGGTCGACGAAGGCCAGTTTCACGGTGCCGCCAAGGGTGATCGTGCCCTCATCCGGCTTTTCATCGCCGGTGATCATGCGGAAAAGCGTGGACTTGCCCGCGCCGTTCGGGCCGATGACGCCGACGATGGCGCCGGGCGGGACGGTGAAGGAGAGGTCTTCGATCAGAAGCTTGTCGCCCATGTGCTTTTTCAGGCCAACGACCTCGATCACCTTGTTCCCAAGGCGTTCGCCGTTCGGGATGATGATTTGCGCACTGGTGGAGCGTTCCATGACGGTCTGGCTGGCCATTTCGTTGTAGCGCGACAGACGCGCCTTGCCCTTGGCCTGGCGGGCCTTGGCGCCAGAGCGGATCCACTCCAACTCCTTTTCCAGCGCCTTCTGCTTGGATTTGTCCTCACGGGCTTCCTGCGCCATGCGCTTGGCCTTCTGGTCCAGCCAGGCGGAATAGTTGCCTTCGTAAGGAATGCCGCGGCCGCGGTCGAGTTCCAGGATCCAGCCGGTGATGTCGTCCAGGAAATAGCGGTCGTGGGTGACGATCAGGATCGTGCCCTTGTAGTCGATCAGGTGCTTTTGCAGCCAGGCGATCGACTCGGCGTCAAGGTGGTTGGTCGGTTCGTCGAGAAGCAGCATGTTGGGCTTTTCGAGGAGCAGACGGCAGAGCGCGACGCGGCGGCGTTCGCCGCCCGAAAGCGTGGTGACATCGGCATCGTCTGGCGGGCAGCGGAGCGCGTCCATCGCGACGCCGACGGTCGCCTCAAGCTCCCACAGGTTCTGGGCGTCGATCTGGTCTTGCAGGGCGGCCATCTCCTCGGCGGTCTCGTCCGAGTAGTTCATCGCAAGTTCGTTGTAGCGTTCCAGGATCGCGGTCTGCGCGGCCACGCCCAGCATGACGTTTTCCTTGGCGGTCAGCGCCGGGTCGAGGTGCGGTTCCTGTGCCAGGTAGCCGACCTTGGCACCCTTGGCGGCCCAGGCTTCGCCTTTGAAATCGGTGTCGATGCCGGCGATGATCTTCAGAAGCGTGGATTTCCCCGCGCCGTTGACGCCGACGACGCCGATCTTCACGCCGGGCAGGAAGTTGAGATGGATGTTCTCGAAGCACTTCTTGCCGCCGGGGTAGGTCTTGGAGACGTTCTCCATGTGGTAGACGTATTGATAGCTGGCCATGGTCGTGCTCCGGGATCCTGAGGTTGAGGCGTATGTAGCGGCGAAGGGCCTCGGCTGCAACGGGCAGAGGGGAAACACCGGGCGCGGCCCTGTAGGCGCCGGGTGCGCCGGTCGGGGCGGTTGTCAAATTGAGCGCCTTGCGGCGCGAAGACCTTTTAAGCTGGCCGTCTGCGCGCGAAGAGTGCGCACAGACGGCCAGCGCGCCGGGGGCCGTCTGCCCCCGGACCCCCGAGGATATTTGGGCAAATGTGAAAGGGATCAGGGGCGTCCGAAGCCTGGAGCGAAGCGGAGGCGTGGGGGCCGGAGCCCGGCGGCGGCGGGGGCCGTGCCCGGGTGCCATTGTCATGGCGCGGCCTTTGCGGTCAACTGGCCCGCGCGGGATGGAGAGGGCCGATGCGGCAGGGATTTCCGGTGGCAAGCCGGGGCATGGTGGTGGGCCTTCTGGGCGGGTCGTTCGATCCGGCGCATGAGGGGCATGTGCACATCACGCGCGAGGCCTTGAAGCGGATGGGGCTGGACCAGGTCTGGTGGCTGGTCAGCCCCGGCAATCCGCTGAAGGCGCGGCAACCCGCGCCGATGGCCGACCGTCTGGCGCGCGCGATGGCGGTGATGCTGGACCCCAGGGTAAAGATCACGGCGCTGGAGGAACGGCTGGGGACGCGGGCGACCTATGACACCATCTCGCGCTTGCAGGCGATCTATCCGGGCGTGACCTTCGTCTGGCTGATGGGGGCGGACAATCTGGTTCAGTTCCATCGCTGGGGCCGTTGGCGCGACATCCTGCGGTCGGTCGCGGTGGGGGTGCTGGCCCGTCCGGGATCGGGCGTGCAGGCTCGGCTGTCGGTGGCGGCGCAGTCGTTCCGGGTGCATCAGGTGGACCGGGGCGAGACCCTGCGCGGGCGCACGCCTCCGGTCTGGGCGTTTGTGAACCTGCCGATGAACGGGGCCTCGTCTTCGGCCATCCGGGCGCGGGGGGGCTGGCGGTCGGGGCGCTGATTGCCGCACTGGCGGAATCGCCCGGATCGGGTATCAGCTTGGCAAAACGGAGGATCCAAGAGTGATCACGCGGCGGTTCATGGTGGCGGGGCTTCTGGCCGGGGCGGCGCTGCCGGTCTGGAGTGAGGCGGTCTGGGGCGAGGCGGTCAGTGTCTCTCCGCGCCCGGTGCGCCGGCCCGAGCGGGGGGCGAGCGGCGCCTCGGCCAGCGAGATCGAGGGGCTGATCGCGGCGGCCAAGCTGGGCGGGACGGTGGGGTTCGTGGTGGCGGATGCTGCGACGGGCGCGGTGCTGGACGCCCGGTCCCCGGACGCGGCGCTGCCCCCGGCCAGTGTGGCCAAGGCGGTGACGGCGCTTTATGCGCTGGATCGGCTGGGGGCGGGCTACCGTTTTGCGACGCGGGTGCTGGCGACGGGGCCGGTGGTTCAGGGCGTGATCCAGGGCGATCTGGTGCTGGCGGGCGGGGGCGACCCGACGCTGCAGACCGACCAGCTGGGCGACCTTGTGGCGCGGCTGGCGGCTGCGGGGGTGACGGGGGCGACGGGGCGGTTCCTGTACTGGGACGGAGCGCTGCCCGCCTTGCGCGAGATCAGCGCAGATCAGCCGGTGCAGGTCGGCTACAACGCGGCGATCTCGGGGCTGAACCTGAACTTCAACCGGGCGTATTTCGAATGGAAGCGGGTGTCGGGCGACTGGCAGACCTCGGTCGATGCGCGGGGCGAGCGGTTCCTGCCTTCGGTCGACATGGTGCGGGTCGCGGTGGCCCAGCGCGAGGCGCCGCTGTTCACCTATGATGCGGGGGCGGTGGAGGAGTGGACCGTCGCCTCGGGCGCCTTGGGCAAGGGGGGAAGCCGCTGGCTGCCGGTCCGCGATCCGGGGCGCTATGTGGCCGAGGTGTTCCGCACGCTGGCCCGCGCGCAGGGGATCAAGTTGTTGGTGGGGGAGCGGGTTGGGTCAGTGCCTGCGGGGGAGGAGATCGGGCGGGTGGAGAGTGAGCCGCTGCCGGACGTCCTGCGGGACATGCTGCGGTTTTCGACCAACCTGACGGCGGAGTGTGTGGGACTGACGGCCTCGGGCGCGGCGGGGCTGGAGGGGTCGGGGCGGGCGATGTCGGACTGGGTGCGGGCCTCGTTCGGGGTGGCGTTCGACCTGCGGGATCACTCGGGCCTGGGGGGCGCGTCGCGGGTGACGGCCTCCGGCATGGCACGGGTATTGATCGCGGCGGAGCGGGAGGGGCGGGGGTTGAAGGCGATCCTGCGGGATGTGGGGATGAAGGACGACAAGGGGAAGGTCATCGAGGGACACGCGGTGAAGGTGCTGGCGAAGTCGGGGACGCTGAATT
>JAKQLM010000723.1 GCA_029567145.1 Pseudomonadota bacterium | reverse complement strand
GACGGACATGACGAACGGACTGCTTCATCCCACCCGGCGCGGCCTGCTATTGGCCGGGGGCGCGGGGCTTCTGACCGCGGCCCTTCCGGGCTATGTCTCGGCGCAAGGTGCGCCGATCAAGATCGGCTTCCAGCTTCACCGCACCGGGATCGGCGCGGCTTACGGCCGCTGGTACGAACGCACCGCACAGGCCGCGCTGAAGCTGATCAACGACGGCGGCGGCATCACGGGCCGCCCGGTGGAAATCCTGTTCGAGGATGACGCAACCGACCCCAAGCGCGGGTCCGAGGTGGTGGACAAGCTGACCCAGTCGGACGGCTGCGATCTGGTGATGGGCACGCTGTTTTCCCACGTCGTGATGGGGTCCGCACCAAGGGCGGGCGAGCTGAAGGTGCCCTACCTTGTCTGCTCGGAAGGCTATCATGTAGCGTCGGGAGCGCTGAACCGCTGGACCCTGCAGCCCGGCATCACCGACGTGCGGGCGCAGATCTCGACCATGGCGCCCTGGGTTGCGGCGAACCTCGGCAAGAAGGTCACGATGGTGTTCCCGGACTATGCTTTCGGCCATGACCACCGCGATTTCTTTACCGCCGCGATTGCCGCTCAAGGCGGCGAGGTCATCGCCCAGATCGCCGTGCCTCCGACCGAAACCAGCTTTACCCGCTACTTCCCGCAGATCCCGGCGGAAACCGAGGTGCTTTATCACGTCATGGTCGGCCCCGCCGTCCTGACCTTTGTGAAAGAGCTGGGCGAGTTCTACGGCACTGGGGCGAAGCCTGCGCTCTTTGGCTTCATCGACAGCCTGGAGGCGGTGGATACCGCGACGCCGGGCCTGGAATTCCTGGAAGGCAGCCATTTCTGGGAGGCTCATCCCCGGGTGACGGCGGCGGATGCGGGCGAACATGAGGCGACCTACCGCGCGGCCGTGGGGGTGGATGACAACGGTGCCACGATTGGCGATGCGGCGGATGTGTCGACCTACAGCCACATGTTTTCCACCTGGGAGACGTTGTTCTTCATCAAGCAGGCGATGGAGACCTCGGGCTACACCGGCATCGCCGACCGACAGAAGCTGGTCGAAGCGATGGAAGCGATCACCGATCTGCCCTACGGC
>JAKQLM010000714.1 GCA_029567145.1 Pseudomonadota bacterium | reverse complement strand
ATCGCCGGGCCGTCCCGGTTCGGTGAGCGCTTCCTGAACTCGGTCATCATCGGCTTTGGCTCCACCGCGCTGTCCATCTTCCTTGGCACCCTTGCCGCCTACGCCTTCAGCCGCTTCAAGGTGCCGCTGAAGGACGACCTTCTGTTCTTCATCCTTTCCACAAGGATGATGCCCCCCATCGCCGTCGCGATCCCGATTTTCCTGATGTACCGGGAGCTTGGCCTGTCGGACACGCATCTGGGCATGATCCTCCTTTACACCGGCGTGAACATCTCGCTTGCCGTGTGGCTGCTGAAAGGCTTCATCGACGAAATCCCCCGCGAATACGAAGAGGCGGCGCTGATCGACGGCTACACCCGGTTTCAGGCCTTTCGCAAAGTCGTCCTGCCGCAGGCCGCCACCGGCATCGCCAGTACCGCAATCTTCTGCCTGATCTTCGCCTGGAACGAATACGCCTTCGCGGTCCTCCTCACCTCGGGCAACGCCCAGACCGCGCCGCCCTTCATCCCCACGATCATCGGCGTCGGCGGCCAGGATTGGCCCGCCGTGGCCGCCGGGGCGACGATCTTTCTCCTGCCGGTGATGATCTTCACCATCCTTCTGCGCAAACACCTTCTGCGCGGGATCACGTTCGGTGCGGTGCGCAAATGACCCCTGCATTCACAATGGCGCAAATATCCCCGCCGGAGGCTCCCGCAGCCGGCGTCGGATGCCTCCGGCGGGGATATTTCTCCCAGAATGAAAGGGCCAAGAGATGAGCTCCTTCCTCAGTTCTTTCGTGGGGGGCCTTGTCCGCCTGCGTCGCGGCCCGTGGGAGATGCTGGCCACGATCCTGATCGCCCTTGGCGTGGTGATGCTGATGCAGCCGCTGTTCCTGTGGGCCTACACCTGGTCGTTCGTCGTCACCCTTGTCGGCACGGTGATGTTCATCATCACCAGCCACTTCCCGGAATAGGCCGATGCTGGAAAAGTTGTCCCCCATCCTGCCTGCCCGCGACATCCCGGCGACCCAGGCGTTCTGGCAGCGCCTGGGCTTCCACACCGTCTACATCGACGCCAGCTACCTTCTGATGAAGCGCGAGGGGGCCGAGGTTCACTTCTTCCACCACGCCACGCTTGACCCGTTCAATTGCGACCACGGCGCCTACCTGCGCCCCTCGGACATCACCGCGCTTGACGGCGAATGGGGCGCGCTTGGACTGCCCGCCACCGGCATCCCGCGTCTTGAGCGGGCCGCCGACAAACCCTGGGGGATGCGGGAACTGGCCCTTCTTGACCCCAATGGCAACCTTATCCGCGCCGGGCAGGAGATCCCCCTTGGCTGAAATCGTCATCCGCAACCTGCGCAAGGAATTCGGCGCCTTCACCGCTGTCCAGGGGTCCAGCTTCACGATCCGCGACGGTGAGTTCTTCATGCTCCTTGGCCCGTCGGGCTGCGGCAAGGTGACCACCCTGCGCATGATCGCCGGGCTGGAGCTGCCGACCAGCGGAGAAATCCTGATCGACGGCGAAGACGTCAGCCAACGCCCCGCCAGCCAGCGCGACATCGCCATGGTGTTCCAGATGTTCGCGCTTTACCCGCATATGAACGTGCGCAAGAACATCGCCTATCCCTTGGTCAGCCAGGGCGTGCCCAAGGCGCAGGTCGCCGCCAAGGTGGCCGAGGTCGCCCGCATCCTGCGGATCGAGGATATCCTGTCAAAACCCGTCGGCGGCCTTTCGGGAGGCGACCGCCAGCGCGTCGCGCTTGGCCGCGCCATCGTGCGCAACCCCAAGGCCTTCATGATGGACGAACCCCTTGGCGCGCTGGACGCCGAATTCCGCGAAATCATGGCCGAGGAGCTTCGGGCCCTGCATGACCGGATGCACGCGACCACCGTCTACGTCACCCATGACCAGTTGGAGGCGATGCAGATGGGCGACAAGATCGTCGTGATGAATCATGGCGTTGTCGAACAGTTCGGCACGCCGCAGGATATCTATGACCACCCCGCCACCCTGTTCGTCGCCGACTTCATCGGCAGCCCGGCGATGAATTTCCTGCGGTTCGACGGCAGCGCCGACGCCGGGGCCGGGGTCGTCCCTCTGGGCGACATTCCCACCGCGCTTCCCCAGCTTCACGAACCCGCCTCGGGCGCTCTGGTCCTGGGGGTCCGCCCCGAACATGTCACGCTTTCCGACTCGGCCCCGCTGCGTGGCCGGATCGAAGCCGCCGAATATCTGGGCACCACTCAGATCGTCACCCTGTCCACGCCCTTTGGCACCGTAAAGGCGCGGACGCCGTCAACCGTGCCTGCCCCGCCCGGCGACCTTGTCGGTCTCGCCCTCAGCGCCCCGCGCCTGTCGCTGTTCGACGCCACCACCGGCCGCGCCTTCCGCACCGCCGCCAACGCCGGGGTGTTCCATGGCTGACGTCATCCTGCACGGGCTGTCCAAGGCATTCGGCGCGACCCTGGCGCTGCAGGACGTCAGCATGACCATCCCGGACGGCGCGTTTGTCGTCCTGCTTGGCCCGACCGGGGCGGGCAAGACCACCACGCTGCGCCTGATCGCGGGGCTTGACCGCCCGGATGCGGGCGACATCCGCATCGACGGGCAGTCCGTCCTGCAAGACACCCCCGCCCAGCGCGATGTGGCGATGGTCTTCCAGCAATACTCGCTTTACCCCCACCTGACCGTGCGCGAAAACCTCGCCTTCCCGCTCCGCTCTCCCATGATCCGGATGGCCGAAGCCGATATCGCCAGGCAAGTCCAGGCCGTCGCCGAAGTCCTCCGCATCCCGCACAAGCTGGACAACAAGGCCACGGCCCTGTCAGGCGGAGAGATGCAGCGCGTGTCCATCGGCCGCGCCCTTGTCCGCAATCCGCGCATCTACCTGATGGACGAACCCCTGTCCTCGCTTGACGCGAAACTCCGCGCCGACCTTCGGATCGAGCTGAAACGCATCCACGCCGAAATGGGCGCGACTTTCCTGTATGTCACCCACGATCAGATCGAGGCGATGACCATGGCCACCCATGTCGGCGTCCTGGACCACGGGCGGCTGGTCCAGTTCGGCACCCCGCGCGAGATCTACGAATCCCCCGTCTCGACCTATGTCGCCTCGCGCCTTGGGCAGCCGCATATCAACCTTCTGCCCGCTGCGGCCTTCCCCGGCGGCCCCCCGACCGCCGCCACGATCGGCCTGCGCCCCGAACATATCCAGACCGGTGACGGGCAGGACGTCACCATCCACCGGGTTGAACACCTGGGCGACCAGACCCGCCTGCACCTGACCCTTGGTCCGCACAGCCTCATCACCCTGACCGAGCCGCATACCCCCCTCAAACCGGGCGGAACGCTCAAGATCCGCCCGCTCAACCCGCTTTGGTTCGACGCCGGCGGAGCCCGCATCTGAAAGGCCAGTGCCATGAAACAGTTCATGAATTCCCGCGACAGCCTGGTGACCGAGGCGATCGACGGTCTGTTGCGCACCTCGGGCGGAAAACTGGCGCGATTGGACGGCTACCCGCATATCCGCGTCGTGGTCCGCACCGACTGGGACCGTTCCCGCGTGGCGCTGGTCTCGGGCGGCGGGTCCGGCCATGAACCCAGCCACGCCGGTTTCGTCGGCCAGGGCATGCTGACCGCCGCCGTCTGCGGCGACGTCTTCGCCTCGCCTTCGGTGGACGCCGTGCTGGCGGGGATCCTGGCCGTCACCGGCAAGGCCGGCTGCCTTCTGATCGTCAAGAACTACACCGGCGACCGGCTGAACTTCGGCCTCGCGGCCGAGCGCGCCCGCGCCTTCGGCCTCAAGGTCTCGATGGTCATCGTCGACGACGACATCGCCCTGCCCGACCTGCCCCAGGCCCGCGGCGTTGCCGGAACCCTTTTCGTCCACAAGATCGCCGGGGCCATGGCCGAATCCGGGGCCGACCTTGACACGATCACCGCCGCCGCGACCGCCGTCATCACGGGCGCGATTTCCATCGGCATGTCGCTGGACACCTGCACCGTCCCCGGCTCGCCCAAGGAAGACCGCATCGCGTCAGGCAAGGCCGAGCTTGGCCTTGGCATCCATGGCGAGGCCGGGATCGAGCAGGTCAGCTTCACCGGCGCGCGATCGGCCATGCAGATGGTGGCCGAGAAACTCCTGCCCCACACCGGCCCCGGCGACCATGTGGCGCTTTTGAACAACCTTGGGGCCACGACGCCCCTGGAAATGTCGGTCCTTGCCGAGGAACTCGCCCGCTCGCCGCTTGGGGCCCGCGTCAAATGGATGATCGGCCC
>JAKQLM010000711.1 GCA_029567145.1 Pseudomonadota bacterium | reverse complement strand
CCACCTTGACCGCCGCGTGCCCGAAGACGTGGCCTTTGCCGAAAGCCGCATCCGGCGCGAGACGATTGCGGCCGAGGATATCCTGCATGACCTTGGGGCGTTTTCGGTCATCTCCTCGGACAGTCAGGCGATGGGCCGGGTGGGTGAGGTGATCACCCGCACCTGGCAGACCGCCCACAAGATGAAGGTCCAGCGCGGGCGGCTGGAAGGCGAGGCGGGCGCGAACGACAACCTGCGCATCCGCCGCTATATCGCCAAGTACACGATCAACCCCGCCATCGCGCACGGCGTATCGCGGCACATCGGGTCGGTCGAGGAAGGCAAGCGCGCCGATCTGGTCCTGTGGTCGCCAGCCTTTTTCGGCGCGAAACCGGAAACGGTTCTGCTGGGCGGCGTGATCGTGGTGGCGCAGATGGGCGATCCGAACGCCAGCATTCCGACGCCGCAGCCGGTGCATACCCGGCCCATGTTCGGGGCCTACGGCGGCAGCGTCACCCGCAACGCGGTGACCTTTGTGTCGAAGGCCGGGCTGGAGGCCGACATTCGCGGCAGCTACGGGCTGGCGAAGGACACCATCGCCGTTGAAGGCACGCGCGGGCTGGCCAAGCGCGACATGAAGCTGAACGACGCGACCCCGACGATCGAGGTGGACCCCGAAACCTATGAGGTGCGCGCCGATGGCGTGCTGCTGACCTGCGACCCCGCACGGGAGTTGCCGCTTGCGCAGCGCTACTTTCTGTATTGACCGGCTAGGCGTGCGCCGGATGCCCCGAACTGACCCGCTGCATCGGCCAGCCGCGCCGGAACACCGGCACCGAGGGGAAGGCATGTTCGATCGAGGCAAGGGCGGCTTCGCGCTGTTCCAGACGCGCGATTTCGGCCCGGATGTCGGCGAGTTCTTCGGCCAGGGAAAGCTTGGACAGGATCATTCTGGTCCTCCTTTGTTCTGCACGCTCAGACTGCCCGCCGAATCTGAAAGAACCTTTAAGGGGGAAGCATGACCTTTGCGGTTGCCCGGAAAATTCACGCGACCGGGCGCTGGCCCCGACTTGCCACCGGACGGGTGGTCCTGGGCTATGACGAGCGGTTCCTGCGCCGCAAGCGGCTGGTGATGGCCTCGGGCGAGGGGTTTCTGGTCGATCTGGCCGAGACGACGAACCTTCTGGCGGGCGATGCGTTCGAACTGACCGACGGCCGCCTGGTGGAAATCGCGGCGGCGGACGAGGCGGTTCTGGTGATCAAGGGCGACCTGGTGCGGCTGGCCTGGCACATCGGCAACCGGCACACCCCCTGCCAGATCGAACCCGACCGGCTGGTGATCCGCGCCGATCATGTGCTGGCCGACATGCTGCGCGGCCTTGGGGCCACGGTGACCGAGGGTCAGGCGCCGTTCACTCCGGAAGGCGGGGCCTACGGGATGGGCCGCACGATGGGCCATGCGCACTGATCTTCTGACGCTGGTGCAATGGCTGTCCCCGGCGTTTCCGATCGGGGGCTACGCCTATTCGCACGGGCTGGAGGCGGTGATTTACGCGGGCGAACGCTCGGCGGCGGGGATCGGGGCCTGGATCGAGGGTGTCTTGCGGCACGGGTCAGGGCAGGCGGATGCGGTGCTGCTGGCCTGCGTCTTGCGGGGCGGCGATGCGGCGGACCTGGACGTCGTGGCGCGGGCGATGGCGGGGTCGCGCGAACGGCTGGGCGAGACAGTGGACCAGGGCGCGGCCTTTGCCCGGACGGTCGCGGCGCTGACCGGACGGACCCTGCCGCCCCGGGCCCTGCCACCACGGGCGCTGCCGGTCGCGGTGGGCGAAGCGGCGCTGGGGCTGGACCTTGCGCCAGAGGTCGTCGTGGCGATCTACCTGCACGCCTTTGCGGCCAATCTGGTGGCTTGTGCGACCCGGTTTGCTCCGCTTGGACAGACCGAGGGGCAGGCGCTGCTGGCGGGGCTGCATCCGGTGATCGGTGAGGTGGCGGCGTGGGCGGTGGGGGCGGGGCTGGAGGACATCGGGACCGTTGCCCTGGGCGCGGACCTGGCGGCGATGCGGCATGAGGAGTTGGACGTGAGGATCTTCAAGACATGACCCCGACCTCGAAACATGGGCCGTTGAAGGTGGGGATCGGCGGGCCGGTGGGGGTGGGCAAGACCAGCCTGACCGAGGCCTTGTGCCGGGCACTGGCGGGGCGCTGCTCGATGGCGGTGATCACCAACGATATTTATACCCGCGAGGATGCCGAGTATCTGATGCGGGCGCAGGTGCTGCCGCTGGACCGGATCCGGGGGGTGGAAACCGGGGGCTGCCCGCATACGGCGATCCGGGAGGATGCCAGCATCAACCTGGCCGCCGTGGCGGACCTGCGAAGCGTGCATCCGGACCTGGACCTGATCCTGATTGAAAGCGGCGGGGACAATCTGGCGGCGACGTTCAGCCCCGAGCTTGCCGATCTGTCGATCTATGTGATCGACACGGCAGCGGGGCAGGACATCCCCCGCAAGCGGGGACCGGGCGTGGTGCGGTCGGACCTGCTGGTGGTGAACAAGACCGACCTTGCGCCGCATGTCGGGGTCGATCTGGACCTGCTGGAAGCGGACACCCGCCGGGCGCGCGAGGGGCGGCCCTATGTGATGGCGCGGGTGCGGCAGGGGGTGGGGATCGCCGAGGTGGTGGCCTTTCTGCAGGCCGAAGGGGGCTTGGACCTGGCGTAGGGTGGGTGATTCACCCACCTTACGCGGGCGCGTGTCCACAGTGGACAAAGCGAGAGACACAAGCGATTTCAATGGGTTGCTTGCGGACGTTAACGATCTGGAAAGGGATTCGTCCCGGCGGTTGCCAGATGGAGCGCGTGCCGCGCGAAGGCCTTTTGTCTGGCCTTGTGCGCGAAGAGTGCGCAACGGCCCGGGTTTCTTGGGGGCGCTTCGCCCCCCAAACCCCCAGAGAGTATTTGCAAAAGAGCAACGCCCGGCAGGGTAGGTGCGAAGGGTGGTGCCGCAGACGGCGGGCCGCGTTGGCCCCCCGGGGCAGGTGTGGACGGGAGGGCTGACGGTGACCCAGGTCAGTCGGTTGCGGCTTCGCCTTCGGCCGGGGCTGCGGCGGCATCAGCGGGGGCCGCGGCGGGCGACAGCGAGGCGATGAAGGCCCAGACGTTGGCCGCATCTTCCGGCTTTTTCAGCTTGAACGACATCTTGGTCTTGGCCTTGTCATCGCCGAGTTTGGCTTTCAGGAACTTGGCCGGGTCCTGGACATAGTCGACAAAGCTTGCTTCGTCCCAGACGGCCCCGGTCGCGCCGACGGCGACGATCGAGTCGCCGTACTTGAACTCGGGGGTGCTGCCGATCACCCGGCCCGGCAGGCCATAGAGGTTCGGGCCGGTCTTTGCGGCCTTGCCGGCCAGCACTTCGCCCGCTTCATTCGCGACGACGTGGCAGGTCTGGCATTGGTTGAAGGTCTTTTTCCCCGCCTCGATATCCTGGGCGACGGCAGGCAGGGCGAGACTGGCGAAAGCCAGGGCAGTCAGTATGGAACGCATGGGGTCCTCCCGGTTCGGTTTCGTCGGTATGGTGTGGCGCTGGGCGCGTTTGACAAGGGCGGGCAATCGCACAATCAGGCGACTGCGTGGGAAATCGCGCAGCGGCTCCACAGCGCGGTCAGGGCGGAGATCAGCCGGTCGATGTCGGCGGGGGCGTGCTGCGGGCCGGGGGTGATGCGCAGCCGTTCCGTGCCTTTCGGCACGGTCGGGTAGTTGATCGGCTGGACGTAGATGCCCCAGTCGGCCATCAGGATATCGCTGATCATGCGGCATTTCACCGGATCGCCGATCATCACCGGGATGATGTGGCTGTCATTGGCCATGTGCGGAATGCCGGCCTGGGTCAGGCGGCGGCGGACTTCGGCCACGTTGGCGCGCTGGCGGGCGCGTTCGTCGCCGCTGGCTTTCAGGTGGCGGATCGAGGTGGTCGCGGCGGCGGCGACGGCGGGCGGCAGGGCCGTGGTGAAGATGAACCCCGACGAAAAGCTGCGGATGAAATCGACCAGCCCCGTGGTGCCGGTGATGTAGCCGCCCATGCAGCCGAAGGCCTTGCCCAGCGTGCCTTCGATCACGTCGATCCGGTGTGCGAGGCCTTCGCGTTCGCTGACCCCGCCGCCGCGTGGGCCGTACATGCCGACGGCGTGGACCTCGTCGATGTAGGACAGGGCGCCGTGGGCTTCGCAGACCTCGACAATCTCGCGGATCGGAGAGATGTCGCCGTCCATCGAATAGACCGATTCAAAGGCCACGATCTTGGGCCGGTCGCCGGTGGCGTGCAGTTTGCGGTCCAGGTCGCGCCAGTCGTTGTGCTTCCACAGGACCTTGTCGGCGCGGGAATGGCGGATGCCTTCGATCATGCTGGCGTGGTTCATCTCGTCCGACAGAATCACCGCGTTCGGGATTTTCGAGCCAAGGGTCGAGAGAGCGGCCCAGTTCGAGACGTAGCCCGAGGTGAAGAGAAGCGCCGCGTCCTTGCCGTGCAGGTCGGCCAGTTCGCATTCCAGCGCGCGGTGCTGGACGGTGTTGCCGCCGATGTTGCGGGTGCCGCCCGCGCCGGTGCCGCAGGACTGGACCGTGGCGACCATCGAGGCCACGACATCGGGGCGCTGGCCCATGCCGAGATAGTCGTTCGAACACCAGACGGTCACCTCGTCCACCGTGTCGCCGTGCCGGTTCGCGCGGGGAAAGTCGCCGCAGCGGCGTTCCAGATTGGCGAAGGTGCGGTAGTTGCCATCGGCTTTCAGGGTGTCAAGCTGGCGGGTGAAGTGGCTGGCAAAATCCATGGCGGTCACTTTCTTGGGCTTAGTGTGGGGTCGGCGGCGTCAGGGCTGGCGGGCAGCATCCAGCGCCAGAGCTTCTGGTCGGGCAGGGGCAGGACCATGAACCAGTGTTCCAGAAGCGCGAGGGCGGTCAGCGCGGCCAAAAGCGCATGGCCGATCATGGTGGCGTCGGTGGGGGCGCTGGTGGCGCGTTCCAGCCAGCAGCCGGTGGCAAAGGTCAGTCCGGTGATCGAGGCGGGGAAGAGCCAGTTCATCCGGGCATGGCGGAAGTGGCTGGCAAGGTGCGCAAGGGGGCGGGGCAGGAATTCGGTGTGGATGCGCGGGACGCCGAAGAAGAGGTTCAGCTTGGCCGAGAGGCGCGCGAAGAACAGGACGGCAAAGGTGTAAAGGCCGAAGGGATTGGCCGCGCCGTGGGCGGCATAGGCCAGAAGGGCAAGGGCGGCGATCAGCGCGGCCTCGTGCCACAGGATCGTCAGGGTGGCCTGCCGGAAACGGTCCCAGCCGCGGGCGAAGGGTGAGGCGGTGCGGGTGTTCGGGCCGGTGATGACACCGGAGAGGAACGCAAGCTCGATCCAGCCCCAAAGCGCCAGGGCGGCCAGGAAGCCGGTATAGGTGCCGGTGGGGGTGGCATCGTCCAGGCTGGTGCCAAGGCCCCAGAGGCCGCCTGCCAGGAGCGGCAGGCCAAGGACGACCGACATCTGGTGCGCAGTCCCCCCGGCCCGGTCGGCGTGCCGGACGCGCCACAGGATCGCGCCGGTGGAGAACCACCACAGAAAGAGCGTGATCAAGGCGGCGGTCCAGGGATTGGTCATGTGCGGCCCCCTGTTGGCAGGAGGCCGCACAGGCCTGCGAACCGCGCCCAGTTCGCAAGGCCACCCGCTGCCGGAACAGCGGTATGGGGGGCAAGGGTCAATACGACGGCTCCAGCCGCACGTTGGCGGGCAGGGCGTGGCGTTTGGCCGGGATGGTGTAGAGGCTGGCAAAGGTCAGCGCGGCTTTCGCCCCCGCCGCCCAGCCTTTCAGCTTGCCCGCAGCACCGCCCTGACGTTTCGCCGCGTCCATCGCAAGGAAGGCCCGGTTCAGCGTTTTCAGGTTCGGGATCCAGCGCGGGTGGTCGATGTCCACCTCGATCGGGAAGATCTGGCGGCTGATCGTGCTGGTCTTGCGGAACACCTCCTGGTCGTACCATTCGATGTCGACGCCAAGCGCCTTGTGGAATTCGGGGCGCGCATGGTCGCGGACCCACATGGTCGAGTAGACGGCGGTCAGGAAGAACTTGATCCACAGCTTGTTGACGAAGCTGGTGGTCAGTTTCGGGTCGGTCTTCATCAGCAGGGCGAAGGCCTCGCCATGGCTGAACTCGTCGTTGCACCATTCGCGGAACCACTTGAAGATCGGGTGGAAGCGCTGTTCGGGATGCGCCTCCAGGTGCCGGTAGATGGTGATGTAGCGGGCGTAGCCGATCTTTTCCGACAGGTAGGT
>JAKQLM010000709.1 GCA_029567145.1 Pseudomonadota bacterium | reverse complement strand
AAGTCGCAGTAGGGGCACTTGGACTGACAAAAGGGCCAGTGCAGATACAGGCCGAAACCTGCGTGGTGCCAGTCTTCGAAGGTCGGGGCGACCATCTAGGGAAACAGCGCCGCGACCAGCCGGGCGAAGGCATCGGCACGGTGGCTTAGGCGGTTCTTTTCCCAGCGATCCATCTCGCCAAAGGTCTGGTCATAGCCGTCGGGCATGAAAATCGGGTCAAAGCCGTGACCTTGATCCCCGCGGCCTGGCCAGACAAGGCGGCCATGGGATTTGCCTTCAAAGACAAGGTCCTGGCCGTCAGGCTGCGCCAGCACCAGCGTGCAGCAGAACTGTGCCAACCGGGGCTCTGGCGCGCGGATCGCCTCCAGCTCATGCCAGACGCGGGACATGCCGACAGCAAAATCGCGGCCAGTCGAGGTTGTCGACCAATCGGCGGTGAACACGCCCGGAGCGCCGCCCAAAGCATCGACGGCAAGGCCGGAGTCGTCCGCAAGCGCCACCAGCCCCGAGGCCCCGGCCGCCGCATGGGCCTTGAGCCGGGCGTTGCCGACAAAGGTAGTCTCGGTTTCCTCGGGCTCGGGCAGGCCAAGGTCGCCCGCGCCAATAACCGTCACCGAAAAGGGGGCCAGAAGATCGGCGATCTCTTCCAGCTTGCCCTTGTTGTGGGTGGCGACCAGCAGACGATCCCCGGCCTTCAGCATCTTACAGCCCCAGCGCCGCTTTCTGGGCGGCGACCAAAGCGGCATTGCCCTCGCGCGCCAGGTCCAGAAGCTGCAAAAGCTCGTCCTGGCTGAAAGCTGACCCTTCGGCGGACATCTGCACTTCGACCAGCTTGCCCGTGCCGGTCATGACAAAGTTGCCATCGGTGCCCGCCGCCGAATCCTCCAGATAGTCCAGGTCCAGGACCGGCTGACCGGCATAAATGCCACAGGACACCGCAGAGACGTGGTCCATGATCGGGTCACTTGCAATCACGCCCGAGGCAAGCAGCTTCTTCACCGCCAGGCGCAACGCGACCCAGCCGCCGGTGATCGACGCACAGCGGGTGCCGCCATCGGCCTGGATCACGTCGCAGTCGATGACGATCTGCCGTTCGCCCAACGCCTGCCGGTCCACGCCCGCCCGCAGCGACCGCCCGATAAGTCGTTGAATTTCCTGTGTCCGGCCCGATTGCTTGCCCGCCGCCGCCTCACGCCGCGTCCGCGAGTTCGTCGCGCGGGGCAGCATCCCGTATTCTGCCGTCACCCAGCCCTGGCCGGTGTTCTTCAGGAATGGCGGGGCCTTGTCCTCGATCGTGGCCGAGCACAACACATGCGTCTCGCCCATCTTGATCAGACAGGACCCTTCGGCGTGCTTCATCACGCCGGTTTCGATTGAAACCGCGCGTAGATCGCTTAACTTCCTGCCTGACGGACGCATTTTCGGACCTTTCTCTGGAATGCGGTCACATATGCAACCAGTGTAGGCGGATGCAACCCCGATTGCTCATCCCATGACCGCGCCGCAACCTGTCGTGACGGACATGAACGACCGAACGCGCGAGGTGTTTCGGCGGGTGGTCGAAGGCTATCTGACCTCGGGTGAACCTGTCGGATCGCGCACGCTGACCCGCAGCCTGTCGGAAAAGGTGTCGGCGGCGACGGTCCGCAATGTGATGCAGGACCTGGAGTATCTGGGCCTTCTGGACAGCCCGCATGTGTCGGCGGGGCGGATTCCGACGCAGGCGGGCCTGCGGATGTTCGTCGACAGCCTGCTGGAGGTCGGCCAGGTCGCCCCCGAGGATCAGGAACGCATCGACGCCACGCTGGGCACGAACGACGCGGACGTGACGTCGCTGCTGGATCAGGTCGGCGCGGCGCTGTCGGTCATCACCCGGGGGGCCAGTGTGGTGCTGACCCCGAAACGCGAAGCCGCGATCCGGCATATCGAGTTCGTAAGCCTTGCCGCGGACCGCGCGCTGGTCGTGCTGGTCTTTGCCGATGGCCAGGTTGAAAACCGCGTCTTCGTGCCGCCGCCCGGGCAGACCCCGTCGTCAATGCGCGAGGCGGCGAATTTCCTGAACGCCCTGGCTGAAGGGCGGACCCTGTCCGAGCTGCGGCATTCGATGACCGCCGAAATCGCAAGTCGGCGGCAGGAAATCGACTCGCTGGCGCGGGCGATGGTCGAAAGCGGGCTGGCGGTCTGGGAGAACGCGGGCGAATCGTCCGAGCGGCTGATCGTGCGCGGCCGGTCCAACCTGATCGACGGCGCGGCCGATCAGAGCGAAGTCGACCGGATCCGCGTGCTGTTCGACGATCTGGAACGTAAGCGCGACATTGCCGAGTTCCTGACCCTGACCGAAACCGGCGAGGGTGTGCGCATTTTTATCGGTTCCGAGAACAAGCTTTTCTCACTTTCCGGTTCAAGTCTGGTGGTTTCTCCCTATATGAACGCTGATCGGAAAATCATCGGCGCGGTGGGCGTCATCGGTCCGACCCGGCTGAACTATGGCCGCATCGTGCCGATTGTCGACTACACCGCCCAGCTGGTCGGCCGGCTGGTCACTGACCGCGGCAAGGGCTGAAAGACAAAGGACGTGACGATGTCGCAGGAAGAGACCGCTTCGCCGCAAGTGGAGCTGGAAGAGTTTGAAATCGCTCCGGAACTGGCAGAGCTGGAGGCGCTGCGCGTCGAACGCGACGAGCTGCGCGACAAATTCATGCGCGTGCTGGCCGACGCCGAAAACGCGCGCAAGCGGGCTGAACGCGACCGCAAAGAGGCCGAGATGTATGGCAGCACGCGCCTGGCGCGCGACCTGTTGCCGGTCTACGACAATCTTAGCCGCGCGCTGCAGGCGATCCCCGAAGACAGCCGTTCGGCCAGCGCCGCGCTGATCGAAGGCGTGGAGCTGACGCTGCGCGAGTTGACGAATGTGATGTCCAAGCACGGAATCACTACGATTTCCCCCGCCGTGGGCGACATGTTCGACCCGCAACTGCATCAGGCGATGTTCGAGGCACCCTTGCCCGGAACCAAGGCTGGCCAGATCATCCAGGTCGCAACCGAGGGTTTCCTGTTGTATGACCGCCTGCTGCGCCCGGCACAGGTCGGGGTGTCATCGACCGTCGGCTAAGATTTGCCCAACCCCCGGAGAGGGCTGTCTGCCCTCCCCGGACCCCTCCCGAGGATATTTTCTCAGAGAGGAAGCAAATTTTAGTCAAGTTTTAGCGGCTTCTTTCAGTTCATAGATCAGTCGCAACGCCTGTATGGGGGTCAGTTCGTCCGGGTGGATGTCGCGCAGGCGGGCTTCGACGACGGAGTCCCTTGTCGCAGGTTTCACCTGCACCGGAGCCGCGCGGAACAGTGGCAGATCGTCGATCAGGGTTGTGGATTTGCCACCCTCACGTTCGCCCTTTTCCAACGCCTCCAGCACGACTTTCGCCCGCTCGATCACGCTTGCGGGCAGGCCAGCCAGTCGGGCCACCTGCACGCCATAGCTGCGATCTGCCGCGCCCTTGCGCACTTCGTGCAGGAAGATCACGTCGCCTTCCCATTCCTTGGCGGTGACGGTGGCATTTTCGACGCCGTCCAGTTTGGCGGAAAGCGCAGTCATTTCATGGTAGTGGGTGGCGAAAAGGGCGCGGCAGCGGTTGACTTCGTGCAGGTGTTCCAGGGTGGCCCAGGCAATGCTCAGCCCGTCATAGGTCGCCGTACCGCGACCGATTTCGTCCAGGATCACCAGCGCGCGGTCGTCGGCCTGGTTCAGGATCGCGGCGGTTTCGACCATTTCCACCATGAAGGTTGACCGCCCACGCGCAAGATCATCCGACGCGCCGACCCGGCTGAACAGCTGGCTGACGAGGCCGATGCGGGCGCTGCTGGCCGGGACATGACTGCCCGTCTGGGCAAGCAGCGCGATCAGGGCGTTCTGGCGCAGGAAGGTGGATTTGCCTGCCATGTTCGGGCCGGTCAGCAGCCAGATTGCGGGGGTTTGGCTATCGGTCAGCTGGCAGTCGTTGGCCACGAAAGGCTGACCATCGCGGCGCAGGGCGCGTTCGACGACGGGGTGACGCCCCGCCGTGATCTGGAAGGCGTGGCTGTCGTCAACCGTCGGGGCGCACCAGTTTTCTTCGGCAGAAAGGTCGGCAAAGGCGGCCGCAAGATCGATGTCGGCCAGCGCGCGGGCGGCCAGCGCGATGGGAGCCGAGGCGTCCAGAACCCGGGCTTTCAGGCGGGAATAGTGACGCTTTTCGATTTCGAGCGCGTGGTTGGCAGAGTTCAGGATTCTGGCTTCCAGGTCGCTGAGGGCCAGGGTTGTAAAGCGGACCTGCCCGGCGGTGGTCTGGCGGTGGATGAAAAGCTGGGGCATCGCCCGCATGCGGTCTTCGTGGGTGGTCGTCGTCTCGATGAAGTAGCCCAGGACGTTGTTGTGCTTGATCTTCAGCGAGGCGACGCCAGTGGCCTCGATGTATTCGGCCTGCATCCGGGCGATGACGCCGCGGCCTTCGTCGCGAAGGGCGCGGGTGTCGTCGAGTTCGGGGTCATAGCCGGGCGCGATGTAGCCGCCGTCGCGGGTGAGGAGTGGCGGTTCGGCGACGAGGGCCTGGGTCAGGAGGCGGACCAGATCGTCGTGGCCGACCAGCGCCCGGGCGGCTTCGGCGAGGAGGGGTGGGGCGTTGGTCAGAAGGTCGGCGATGCGCCCGGCCTGCTCCAGCCCGGCGCGGATGGCGGTCATGTCGCGGGGGCCGTCGCGGTCCAGCGCGAGCCGGGAGAGGGCGCGGTCGATGTCGGGGACATGGGCCAGGGCCCTGCGGAGTTGGTCGCGGAGGCTGGGGGATTGCAGGAGGTGGTCGAGGGCGGCTTGGCGGGCGTGGATGGTGTGGAGGTCGAGGGACGGGGAGGAGAGACGGCGTTCCAGGAGGCGGGCGCCGCCGGCGGTGACGGTGCGGTCGATGGCGGCGAGGAGGGAGCCTTCGCGGCCACCGGAGAGGGTCTGGGTCAGTTCCAGGTTGCGGCGGGTTGCGGCGTCGATCTGCATCGTGCCGCCTGCGGGTTCGCGGACCGGGGGGCGGAGAAGGGGCATCCGGCCGCGTTGGGTGAGGTGGAGGTAGTCGACGAGGGCACCCATCGCGGAGATCTCGGCGCGGTCGAAGCTGCCGAAAGCGTCGAGGGAGGCGACGTGGAAGAGGTCGCAGAGGCGTTTTTCGGCGTTGGTGGAATCGAAGCTGCCGCGCGAGAGGGGGGTGAAGGCAAGACCGTCGAGGAGGGGGGCGATCTCGGCCTCGCGGGCCTCGGAGAGAAGGAGTTCGCGGGGGGCGATGCGGGCGAGGTCGGGGGAAAGGCGGGTGAGGGAGGAGGGCATCACCCGGAATTCGCCGGTGGAGATGTCGGCCCAGGCAAGGGCGGCCTGGTCGCGGACTTCGGCGAAGGCGGCGAGGAAGTTGTGGCGGCGGGCTTCGAGGAGGGAATCCTCGGTCAGGGTGCCGGGGGTGACGAGGCGGACGACGTCTCGTTTGACGACGGATTTGGAGCCGCGCTTTTTGGCCTCGGCGGGGTCTTCCAACTGTTCGGCGATGGCGACGCGGAACCCCTTGCGGATCAGGGTGAGGAGGTAGCCTTCGGCGGAGTGGACCGGGACGCCGCACATCGCAATGGGGTCGCCCTGGTGGAAGCCGCGTTTGGTGAGGGCGATGTCGAGGGCGGCGCTGGCGGCGACGGCGTCGTCGAAGAACATCTCGTAGAAGTCGCCCATCCGGTAGAACAGAAGCGCGCCGGGGTTCTGGGCCTTGATGTCCAGATACTGCGCCATCATCGGCGTGACGGTGTCTTCGGTCACTTCGGTCCCCCTGGTTGCGGGCAGAGTATCGGGTTGCGGGGGGTCGGGGAAGGGGGAGTGTCCACCGTGGACATTTCTGGATTTGTGTTTGGTACCAGTGGGTTGGCTTTGGGCGTTTACCGGCCGTTAGGGAATTTTTTTGGCGGGTGCCCCCCACCCCCACCCCCTCCCCACGGAGGGGGAGGGGAGGCGCTTTGGGTCAGCCGCGTGCAGAATCGGAGATGACGTGCCCGGCCCGGCCGGTGGCTGCCTCCGGCGGGGATATTTGGGCCAGTATGAAAGCTGGGTGCGGCGCGGGAGCCGGGTTTGGGGCCGGGTATGCGGGCGTGGGTGAGGCCAGGGCGGGCCCCGACCTACAAGACGTATCTTGAGATATCCGCCGAGCGGGACAGCGCGCCGATGTTGGCCTCGACAAAGGCGGCGTCGACTGTGACCGACTGGCCACCCCGGTCGGGGGCGTGGAAGGACAGTTCCTCGAACACGCGTTCCATCACGGTATACAGGCGGCGGGCACCGATGTTTTCCACCGCGCGGTTCACCTCGGCGGCGATGTTTGCCAAAGCGGCGATGCCGTCGGGGGTGAAGGCAACCGTCACATCTTCGGTCCCCATCAGCGCGGTGTATTGCCGGGTCAGGGCATTGTCGGTTTCGGTCAGGATGCGGACGAAATCGCCTTCGGTCAGCGGTTGCAGTTCCACCCGGATCGGCAGGCGGCCCTGCAATTCGGGCAACAGGTCCGAGGGTTTGGCGATGTGGAACGCGCCCGAGGCGATGAAGAGGATGTGGTCGGTCTTGACCGGGCCGTGCTTGGTGCTGACGGTGGTGCCTTCAATCAACGGCAGCAGGTCGCGCTGGACGCCTTCGCGGGAGACATCGGCCCCGCGCGCGTCGCTGCGGGCGCAGATCTTGTCGATCTCGTCCAGAAAGACGATGCCGTTTTCCTGAACCGCCTCGAGTGCGGCGGCGCGGACGGCCTCGTCATCCAGAAGCTTGTCGGCCTCTTGCCCGATCAGGATGTCATAGCTTTGGGCCACGGTCAGGCGTTTGTGCGAGGTGCGGCCACCGAAGGCCTTGAAGATGTCCTGCAGCCCCTGCATCTGCTGTTCCATCCCCGGCATGCCAAAGCCCATCGGCAGGGGCGAGGCGTCGGGGACATCAAGGTCGATCAGCGTGTCGTCAAGTTCGCCGCGTTTCAGCTTGGCGCGGAACATCTCGCGCGTCTGGTCGCGGGCGTCCTTGCCGGCGATGGCCTCGATCACCCGGTCCTCGGCGGCCTTTTGCGCGCGGGCCTTCACGTCCTCGCGCATCTGGGCGCGGGTGTCGGTCATTGCCACATCCATCAGATCGCGGATGATGCTGTCCACGTCGCGGCCGACATAGCCAACCTCGGTGAACTTGGTCGCTTCGACCTTCAAGAACGGGGCTTTCGCCAACTTCGCAAGGCGGCGGCTGATCTCGGTCTTGCCCACGCCGGTGGGGCCGATCATCAGGATGTTCTTGGGATAGACCTCATCCCGCAGGTCGTCGCCAAGGCGCTTCCTGCGCCAACGGTTGCGCAAAGCCACGGCGACGGCGCGTTTTGCGTCGGCCTGGCCGATGATGAAGCGGTCAAGCTCGGAGACGATTTCGCGCGGGGTCAGGTCTGTCATTCGGTGCTCGCATAAGGCGGAAGGCGGGACTTGCCGGGAAAGTCGGGCATGCGCTGCAGGACCCAGGCACGCAACTGCACCCACCAGGTCCCGATTGCCGTGATGAAGGCCCCAAGAAGAAGAAGGACGAACACCCACTGTGTCCCGCCGCCGTCGCCCATGACCGAGGCGATCACGATGGCGATATAGGCGATGGCGGCGGTCAGGAAGCTGCGGCGGTCGATCACCAGCGCCAGAAGCGTGATCAGGACCAGTGCCACGGCCAGAAACCCGGTGCCGCCGCCGTTCAGAAGCGTGACGGCGACGGTGTTCACAAGGGAGGGCGCTGCCAGAAGATGACACCAGAACGCCGTGGCGGAATGACGGCCCAGGCGATGCGGATCGCGGATGTCGAACCACATTCCGACAAGGAAGGCCCCGACGCCGAACACCAGCGTTGCCGCCGCAAAGGCCGGATTCTGGTTGAAGTCGAACAGGGCGTTGTAGCTGCCGGTCGCGACCAGACCCATCAGGTTCGACGCCGAGGCGGTCAGCGAATAGACCACGCCCAGGATCGCAGCCCCGGCCAGAAAGGCCGAAAACGGCAGTCGGAACCGGCGATACCACAGGATCATCGCCAGCGCCGAAAGCCCGAAACCGGCGATGGCGATGAGCCGGTCGTCGATCTGGGTCTGCGCCAGCGAGGTGAAGACAAAGACCACGATCCCGGTGCCATAGGCGGCGGCGAGGACCATCGACGGCAGCGTCATCCGGCGCTTCAGCGTGAAGTAGGTTGCCCACCACCAGGCGATTGCCGCAGTCGCAAGCGGGACAAGGGTCAGCACGAAGAACCCGCCGATCACCGTCAACAGCGCGGTTGCGCCGGACAGCAGGATGACCAGGCCGATCGAGATGAAGATCTCGGAAAAGCCGCGGAAGAACTCGAACGGTTCATCCTCGGCTGGAAGAGCGTTGCGTTTGCCCTGACGGTCGTCAGCCAGGGCTTTCAGCCGCGCGGCCTGCGCTTCGTCGATGATCCCGGCGGCAACGCCAGCGCGGAGGTCTTCAGGGGTCATTTCCGGATGCTTTCCACGGTCAGGTTGCCGTTGGTGTAGACGCAGATGTCGGCCGCAATCGCCATGGCGCGGCGGGCGATGTCTTCGGCGGGAAGGTCGGTGGTCATCAGGCCCCGGGCGGCGGCGAGGGCATAGTTGCCGCCGGACCCGATGGCGGCGACGTCATGTTCCGGTTCCAGCACGTCGCCCGCGCCGGTGATGACGTAAAGATCGGCCCCGTCGGTGACGATCAGCATGGCCTCCAGGTTGCGAAGGTATTTGTCCATCCGCCAATCCTTTGCCAGATCGACACAGGCGCGGGCCAGTTGGCCGGGCGCGGCCTCCAGCTTTTTCTCCAGCCGTTCCAGAAGGGTGAAGGCGTCGGCGGTGGACCCGGCGAAACCGGCGATGACCGGGAACCCCCCGGCCTCCAGACGGCGGACCTTGCGGGCGCTGCCCTTGATCACGGTCTGGCCCAGGGAAACCTGGCCATCGCCGGCCACCACAACCTCACCGCCGCGACGGACGGCAAGGATCGTGGTGCCGTGCCAGCCGGAAAATCTGTCGTCTGCCATCTTGGCCTCCGTTTGCATCTATATGGCCGGGGGCGCCGGGGTTCTCAAGGTTGGGAAATGCGAAACGCCCGCGCCTTTCGGGCACGGGCGTTCCAAAAGACGGTCTGGCAGCGCTTAGCGGCGCAGGCCCAGACGGGTGATCAGGGTGGTATACCGGCCCTCATCGTTCTTTTTCAGATAGTCCAGCAGCTTGCGGCGCTGGGCGACCATCATCAGAAGGCCACGACGCGAGTGGTTGTCCTTCTTGTGGCCCTTGAAATGCTCGGTCAGGGTGGCGATGCGCGACGACAGGATTGCAACCTGAACTTCCGGCGAGCCGGTGTCGTTCTCTTTGGTCGCGTATTCCTTGATCAGGCGGGCTTTTTCTTCAACGGTGATCGACATCGGGGTCTCCTTGGCTAGGGTGATGGCGCAAGCCGGGATGTCGTCCAGCAGGGCCCTTGGAGGCTCCACCTTGCGGGTGGATGCGGGCCTATAGGCGGAATCGCGGGCAAAGGAAAGGGCGTTTGCGGGCCGATGGTAAGCGCGCGTTAACGCAGGCTGAAGATTCCGCGCGGGGCCGGGGTGGCGGGACTTCTGGCGCGGGCGATTTCGTGGTATGAGGGAACCACAATTTCCCTGTTACACCAGAAGGTTAACGGGAAAGTTGGTTAACGGCTTGGGTGGCCGGTTCGGTAAAGGGGTGTCGTCGGTGCTGACGTTCTTGGGTCTTTTCGGTGTGCTGGCTGCGGGCGTCGCGGCGGATGCCCTGTTCTCTGGTCGAAATTCCGGCGAGGAGGACGACGACGACTCTGAGCTTGACCGGGACGACGACGGCCTTGAGTCCGGCGACTCTGGGAACCTTCTGGATTTTGACAACGGCTCAAGCGGCCCGACGTCTGACGACGTGCCGGACGAAAAGGATCCCGACAAGCAGATCGCCGGAACCGACCAGGGTGACATCCTGTCCGGCGATGGCGGCGACGACACGATCATGGGTCACGACGGCGGCGACCGGATCGACGGGCGCGACGGGGATGACCGGATCGACGCGGGCGCTGGCCATGATGCGATCTGGGCAGGCTCGGGCGACGACACGGTGGTGGGCGGCGATGGCCAGGACAGCCTGGACGGCCAGACGGGCGATGACGTCATCGCGGGCGGGGCTGGCAACGATTCCCTGACCGGCGGCGAAGGCGACGACAGCCTTGCCGGGGATGCGGGCAATGACACGCTTCTGGGCGGGTCGGGCGTCGACAGTCTGGCCGGCGGGTCAGGCGATGACTGGCTTGCCGGCGGGGAAGGCGCGGACAGCCTTGCCGGGGGCGCGGGCAGCGACATCATCGATGGCAACAACGGCGACGACTGGCTGTCCGGACTGGACGGAGAGGTTGACGACTTTGCCGTCGACTATCTGAACGGCGGGGCCGGGGCCGACACGATTGCCGTGGGTCAGGGGGACTATGCCACCGGCGGCGATAGCGACGACACCTTCGTGATGGAGGCCCCTGTCGATGATGCCGGGCTTGCCACGATCAGCGACTATGACGTGGCGCAGGATCAGCTTGTGGTGATGTACGACCCCGCCGCCTTTCCGGACCCCGACCTGACGGTCGAGCATGGTGACGATGGCCAAAGCTCGATCCTGCTGAACGGCAAGGTTCTGGCCATGGTGCAGGGCAGCCCGTTGTCGGTGGCGGATATCCGGCTGGTCGCGACGGCGGCCTAAGGCCCCCAGGGGATCGGGCGCTGATCATAGCCGATGTACAGCGGATGTTTCGGCTGGCCCTGACCGGTCAGGCCCAGATGAAACAGCGGGACCCCTGACGGGCGCAGCAAGGCCTCGACCGCGCGGCCCCGGTCCAGATGCAGCCCGTGGTTGCCCCAGGCGCAGATCACCGTGTCGGCCCAGTCCAGACTGTCCAGGATCGCGCGGTCATTCCCGACCCCGACCGGATCGGCGGCTGCACGCATGTCGCGGGGGTCGGTCGCCCGCCAGGCAAAGATGTTGGTCACCCGGAACGCGCCGAAACCCAGGGCCCGCGCGCGGCGTTCGCAGCGTTCAACCGTGGGGTCGTTCTGCAGCTCGGTCGCGGTGGACGGGTTCAGCATGATGAACAGCGCGCGCGGGCCGTCACCCCAGACTCGCGTCAGCAGAAAGCGATAGCGTTCGCAATCGGAATAGACCGCCTCGGACCGGGCGTCGCCCTTGGTGAACTGACGGGTGATCACGGGACCACCCCGCGCACCAGCCTTTCCAGCGCCGCGCGCAGGGGTCCGGGGGTGACGCCCTGGTCGATCGCCAGCGCGGCGCGGTCATAGGCGGCGGACAGCAGGGTGACCAGCGGTGCGGGTTCCGTGATCCCCGCCGCGCGCAGGCCATCGGTCAGCATGCGGTCGGCTACCGACCCGGCGGCCGGATTGACCGGCAGGAC
>JAKQLM010000700.1 GCA_029567145.1 Pseudomonadota bacterium | reverse complement strand
TTTCCGTCGCGCTGGATCGCCGACCGCATTGCCGCCGCGTCGAACTTCCAGCGTTCTTCCTGGAAATTGGCCCAGGAGACACCGATTCGCTTGCCTTCAGCCAGCGCCGCCGACGAAAACCCGCATGCTGCCAGAACGACAGCCAGAATAGCTTTCCGCACCACATCACCTCCCCTTGACCGTGACAGGCGACCGGTCTGGTCGCTGCGGCAGGTCGCCGCCCACCGAAAAAGGTGCGCCGCACAATTTCAGTTGTCAAAATAAAACTGGTGATGAAAGCTGCAGCCAAGGCATTCCCAGATGGAAACCGGACCGGTTGTTTCGATCCGCATGGGAAATCCGGGGCAGGGACCAGTTTTTTACTTCGGAGAACGAACAAATGCCTGCCAAGGCGATCCGACCGCACAGGATAGACGGGCGCAAGGGGGTCGGCCCGCTGATTCCCCCGCTGACCGAATCCCAGCGGCCCCTGCGCCAGCAAGTGTTTGAACTCGTGCGCGCGGCGGGCCTGATCCCCCGGGTTCAGGTGGCCAAGGACCTGGACGTCAGCCCCGCCACGGTGACCACGATCAGCTCGGAACTGATCGAGGCCGGCCTGATTGAGGAAGTCGCCGCCCCCCGCGATGGCGAACCCGGGCGCGGACGGCCTGCTGTGGCCCTGGGCGTGCGGGCCGCCGCGCACCGCGTCGCCGGGATGAAGCTGTCGGACCGCGAACATACCGCCGTCATCGTCGATTTTGCCGGAAACCTGATCGCCGACGACGCCATTCCGCGCCAGCCCGGCCCGATGTCCCTGATCGAGATCCTGGACGCGATCGAAACCCTGCTGACCCGGGTTTGTGCCAAGGCGGGGATCGACCGCAGCGCCCTGTCTGCCGTGGGCATCGGCGTGCCCGGCTTTGTCGACTGCGCCGAGGGCGTGGCGCTCTGGTCCTCGGTCCTGGCCGACCGCTCGGTCCCGCTGGCCGCCGCCGCTTCGGCCCGGCTGGGCCTGCCGGTGACCATCGACAACGACGCCAACCTTGTCGCTTTGGCCGAGCTGTGGTTCGGCGCCGGGCGCAGTCTGTCGGACTTTGCCGTCGTCACCATCGAACATGGCGTCGGCATGGGGTTCGTGATGAACCACCGCATCTATCGCGGCGCGCAACGGGTCGGGATGGAACTGGGCCACACCAAGGTGCAGCTTGACGGTGCCCTGTGCCGCTGCGGCCAAAGGGGCTGCCTGGAGGCCTATATCGCCGACTACGCCCTTGCGCGCGAGGCGACGACCGCGCTGAACTGGGGCCACAAGGAAAGCCAGCCGATCAACGTGCTTCTGGAAAGCCTGTACGACCACGCCAAGGCCGGGAACGCGACGGCAAAGTCCATCTTCCGCCGCGCCGGGCGCTATCTGGCCGTCGGATTGTCCAATGTCGTCAACCTGTTCGATCCATCGCTGATCATCCTGTCGGGTGAACGGATGCGCTACGACTACCTTTATGCGGCCGAGACGTTGGACGAGATGGACAACCTGACCATCAACACCGGCCGCCCCCGCCCCCCGATCGAGATCCACGCCTGGGGCGATCTTCTTTGGGCCCACGGGGCCGCCGCGCTGGCGCTGTCCGCCGTGACCGAGGCGATCCTGACCGGCCAGGCCCTGCGCACGGCGGCGGAATAACCGGCGTTTCGGCTGGGGCTGACCCCGGAGGGTTTCACACCCTCCGGACCTCCCGTGGGATATTTGTGCAGAGAGGAAGCACAATTTTAATTGAATTGTAATGGCTTAGCTGGCTTCGTCGCGCAGCAGCGCCGCCAGCCCCGCCGGATAGTCGGGATACAGGAGGGATACCCCCAGCTCGTCCTTGATCCGGTCATTCCTGACGCGCTTCGATTCCTGGTAGAATCCCCGCGCCATCGGGGTCATCGTCGGTTCGACCACGTCAAACGCCACCGCAGGCGGCTCGGGCAGGCCCAGAAGCTGCGCGGCATGGCCGATCACCTCGTCCGGCGGACAGGGATTGTCGTCGCACAGATTGTAGGCCGCCCCGGGGTTCGGCTTGCGGATCGACGCCTCCAGCACCTGCGCGATGTCATCGACGTGGATGCGGCTGAAGACCTGACCCGGCTTGATGATCCGCCGCGCGGTGCCGTCACGCACTTTCTCGAACGGGCCGCGCCCCGGGCCATAGATCCCCGCCAACCGGAAGATGTGGACCGGCAAGCCGGTCGCGCGCCACTGGGATTCCGCCACCACGCGCTGCATGCCACGGTCGGACTGCGGCGTCAGCGGCGTGTCCTCGTCCACCCAGCCGCCGTCATGGTCGCCGTAGACCCCGGTGGTGGACAGATATCCGACCCATCCGGCCCTGGCCTGCGCAATGCCCGGCACCGCGCGCAGAAACGGATCGCCCTGGCCATCCGGCGCCGCCGAACACAGGATATGCGTCGCCTGCGCCAAGGCCGGGCCCAGATCGCCGGGCCACAGCACCGGCTCTACCCCCTGGGCGCGGAACACTTCGGCCTTGGCCGGGTTGCGGGTGGTGCCGATCACCCGCCAGCCTTGCGGGATCAGACGGGCGGCAAGGGCGCGGGCGGAATAGCCGTGGCCAAGGGAAAGCAGCGTGGACATGGCCCGACTATCGGGGCGCTGGCGGGCGGGCGCAAGGGTCTCTGCGCCTGCCAGCCCGCCCCGGGACGTTCGGTACAATCGCTTCACTTGCGGAAGCCCCGGCGTTTCGGCTTATATGCCGGATCAAATTCAGGACCGAACATGCAGGACGACCCGATCACCACCATGCAGTCCCCACCTGCGCGAGCGCATGCAGGCTTTACCGACGCCGCCCCCGCGGTCGATCTGTTGCAGGCGCTTTATGACGAGGCGACCGCCTTCCTGTCCGACGGCTTTCTGCAGACCGTCTCCAAGGGCCACCCGGGCCACCGCATCCGCGCCTTCTACCCCGAAATCCGGCTGACAGTGACCAGCTTTGACAAGGTCGATTCGCGCCTGTCCTTTGGCCATGTCGCAGCGCCCGGCACCTATGCCACCACGGTCACCCGGCCCGACCTGTTTCGCAACTACCTGATCCAGCAGATCGAGTTGCTGATCCAGAACCACGGCGTGCATGTCGAGGTCGGACCCTCTGACACGCCGATCCCGATCCATTTCGCGATGGCGGCGAATGCGGGCCTGGCCGTGCCGCAGGACGGGGTGATGGATTTCAGCCTGCGCGACGTGTTCGATGTGCCGGACCTGTCCACCACGAACGACGACATCGTCAACGGCACGCTGACCCGCTATCCCGACGGCTCGGCCCCCTTGGCCCCGTTCACCGCGCAGCGGGTGGATTATAGCCTGGCCCGCCTGTCGCATTACACCGCGACCGACCCGATGCATTTCCAGAACCATGTCCTGTTCACCAACTACCAGTTCTATGTTGACGAGTTCGAGGCCTTTGCCCGTACCGCCCTGGGGGACCCGACCAGCGGCTACACCGCCTTTGTCGCCACGGGAAACCAGCAGATCACGACGCCGGACGGGGTGATCCAGGCGACGGCCAAGCTGCCGCAGATGCCGACATATCACCTGAAACGCGCGGACGGGAACGGGATCACGCTGGTCAACATCGGTGTCGGTCCGTCCAACGCCAAGACGGCGACCGACCACATCGCCGTTCTGCGGCCCCACGCCTGGCTGATGGTCGGGCACTGTGCAGGCCTGCGGAACTCCCAGTCGCTTGGCGACTTCGTTCTCGCCCACGCCTATCTGCGCGATGATCACGTGCTGGACGACGACCTGCCGGTCTGGGTGCCGATCCCCGCCCTGGCCGAAATCCAGATCGCGCTGGAAAAGGCCGTGGCCGAGGTCACCCAGCTGGAAGGCTATGAGCTGAAGCGCATCATGCGGACCGGCACTGTCGCCACCATCGACAACCGGAATTGGGAGCTGCGCGACCAGTCCGGCCCCGTGCGCCGCCTGTCGCAATCCCGCGCCGTGGCGCTGGACATGGAAAGCGCCACGATCGCCGCCAACGGCTTTCGCTTCCGGGTGCCCTATGGCACGCTTCTGTGCGTCAGCGACAAGCCCCTGCATGGCGAGTTGAAGCTGCCCGGCATGGCATCGGACTTCTACAAGACGCAAGTGAGCCGCCACCTGCAGATCGGCATCCGCGCGATGGAGCGCTTGCGCGAGACGCCGATTTCCCAGCTTCACAGCCGCAAACTGCGCAGTTTCGAAGAGACGGCCTTCCTTTGACCCCGCGAAAATCGCGTCAATCCTGACCATTTCGATGTTCAGGGGTTGATTTTGGCCCGGAAACGCTGTGTCTGGGCCGTGGCCTCGTTTCCGGGGAAAGAACGCCCGCACATGGCGGGCTGCATTCATGCCAAGAACAACATAAAGGATGACCTCATGTCCAAACCGATGACCAAGACCCAATTGGTTGCAGCTGTTGCCGAAGCCATGGGCAGCGACAAGAAGACCGCCGGTGCCGCGCTGGACGCCATTGCCGCCGTCGTCGCGCGTGAAGTCGCTGCTGGTGGCGCGATCACTCTGCCGGGTCTCGGCAAGGTCGCCTGCAAGGCCCGGCCGGAACGCATGGTCCGCAACCCGGCCACGGGCGAGCAGATGAAAAAGCCCGCCGACAAGCAGGTCAAGTTCGCCATCGCCAAGGCGCTGAAGGACGTGGTGAACGGCTAAGCCTTCACCCGCACCGATATTCGTGAAAGGGTCGCCATCAGGCGGCCCTTTTGCATTGGAGACGTCATGGCAAAGGTCACAGGCATCGGCGGCATCTTCTTTCGCGCCCGCGACCCCGACGCGCTGGCCGCCTGGTATGCGACGCATCTTGGCATCACCCAGCCCGACGCCTCGGTCTGGATGCAAGAGGCCGGGCCGACCGTCTTCTCGCCGTTCAAGGCCACCACCGACTACTTTGCCGCCGACAGACAGTGGATGCTGAACCTGCGCGTCGATGATCTGCCCGGCATGATCGCCCAGCTTCGCGCCGCCGGGATTTCGGTCGAAACCCGCCCCGACTGGGACGGCGACGGCAGCTATGGCCAGTTCGCCCGCATCCACGACCCCGAAGGCACCCCCATCGAGTTGTGGCAGCCGCCTGCCTGACCCGTCTTGCCGCCGCCGGGATGATTTGACAGACAGGCGGCATGACACGCCAATCCCCCCGTCTTGATCTGGTTGCCCTCGCGATGGGGGTGGCGTTTTCGATCATGTGGTCATCGGCCT
>JAKQLM010000698.1 GCA_029567145.1 Pseudomonadota bacterium | reverse complement strand
CCCTACGACGCCAAGGGGTTGATGGCGACGGCGCTGTCGTCGAACGATCCGGTCGTGTTCTTCGAAAGCCAGCGGCTGTATGACCAGGTGGAACTCTTCCACCCCGAAGGTGTGCCGCCGGACTATTACCAGATCCCGTTCGGCGAACCGGACGTGAAACGCGCGGGTCGCGATGTCACCGTCCTGACCATCGGCCCGTCCCTGTACCCTGCGCTGAAAGCCGCCGAGGACATGGCCGCGCTGGGGATCGAGACCGAGGTGATCGACGCCCGCTGCCTGGTCCCGTTCAACTATGATCCCGTGCTGGCGTCAGTGAAAAAGACCGGTCACCTGCTTGTCGTCTCTGAAGCGTCCGAGCGTGGCAGTTTCGCCCAGACCCTTGCCGCGACGGTCACACGCTTTGGTTTCAAGGACCTGAAGGCCCCGCCCCGCGTCCTTGGCTCGCCGAACTGGATCGTGCCCGGCGCGGACATGGAAACGACCTACTTTCCGCAGGCGCATGACATCATCGACATCGTGACCGGCGATTTCTTCCCGGCGAAAAAGAGCAACCGCCGGGGCGTCCGCGCCTGGGACGACCTTGACCTCGCGCGCCGCGCGCTTTGAACCGGAGCCAACCCATGTCCACCCAGATCCTGATCCCGCAACTGGGCACCGAAATCACCGAGGCCGAGATCACCGAATGGCTGGTCAAGGACGGGGCGACGGTGGCGCTGGGCGACCCGATCCTCAGCATCAGCACGACGAAAATGGCCATCGATATCGAGGCCCCCGCCAGCGGCGTCCTGACCATCAAGATGACCGAGGGCGATCTGGCCCCCGTCGGCGCTGTGGTCGGCGAGATCGCATGACCCCGCCCGCCGCCAGGCTGCACCGGCTGGGCGGCAGCGGGCCGGACCTGCTGTTCGTCCACGGCTTCGGCGCGGACCGGCTGTCCTGGGCCGCCAATGCCCCGCAGCTGACCGATGCCGCGACGGTCTGGACCCTGGACCTGCCCGGCCATGGCTCGGCCCCGGATCCGGTCGGCGACGGTTCGGCACAGGCCCTTGCCGATGCCGTGGCCCGCGCGCTGCCGGACCTGTCAGGCCCGGCGGTGATCGTCGGCCATTCGCTGGGCGGCACAGTGGCGCTGCATCTGGCCGCAGCCGTGCCGCAGGTGGTGCGCCATCTGGTGCTGATTGCGCCTGCCGGGCTGGGTCCGGCGCTGGACCACGATTTCCTGACCGCCTTCCCTGTGCTGGAAACCCCGGATCAGGCGCAGGCCCTGCTGGAGCGTCTGGTCGAACGCAAGCGCCTGATCGCCCCGGCGATGGTCGCGCATGTGCTGGCTGGCCTGCAAAAGCCCTCACGGCGCGCGGCGCTGGCCACCGTGGCGCAGGCGTTGATGACGCTGCCCGCGCCAGCGCTGCCCGACCTGCCCATCGACCTGATCTGGGGGGCTGCGGACCGGATCAATCCGCCGCCCGTCGCCCTGCCCGCGACCGCGCTTGTCCTGCCCGACACCGGCCACATGCCGCAGGTCGAGGCCGCGTCGAAGGTGAACGCCGTGATCCGGGCGGCATTGGTCGCGGTCTCATAGCTGCAACAGCGCCGTCGCCGCCGCCTCGTCCGTGATCAGCGTCCGGCAGTTCGTCCGCAGCACCGTCGCCCGGATCGCCGCCGCCCGCCGCGCGCCCCCTGCCGCAAGGATCACATGCCCCGCCCGGGCGATGGTCCCCAGATCGACGTTCATGATCCGGTGGCGCAAGGGCGTGTCCACGTCGCGGCCCTCGGCGTCAAGAAAATTGCAGCCCGCATCGCAGATCGCCCCGGCCGCCAGCAGGGCCGCCCTTTCCTCGGGGCCAAGGAAATCCATCGTCATCGAGCTGCCCGTGGTCCCCAGATCGCCGCAGCTGATGATCGCCAGGTCCAGCGCCTGCGCCACGCCCAACAGCCGGTCCAGCCCGCATTTGTCGATCAGCGCCCGCTTCGTCTCGGCGGAATCGACGAACAGGGGGGCCAGGTACAACATGCACTCGGCATTCAGGCGGCTGGCCAGTTGCCAGGAAAAATCCACCGGATTCATCGCCTTGGCCTCCAGGATCCCGCCCAAGAGCGACACGACCCGCGTGTTCGCGCGCGGCACCGGGCGAAAGGTCTGCAAGGCCGCGTTCAGCGTGCGCCCCCAGGTCGCGCCGATCACCATGTTGTCGGTGATCACTTCGGACAGGAACTGCCCCAGCGCCGCGCCCACGTCCTGCGCGGTTTCAAGGGTCGAGCCTTCGCCGGGCACGACGATCACCTCGTCCAGGCCGAACTTTTCCTCCACCGACAGGGCCAGCGCGGTGCAGTCGCCGGGGGTCGGGTTGATCCAGACCTGCACCTCGGCCCGGGCGCGGGCTTCCTCCAGCATCCGGATCACGGTGGACCGGCTGATCCCCAGGTTCTCGGCGATCGCCGCCTGGGTCCAGCCGCGGTTGTGGTACAGCCACGCCGTCCGCAACCGCAGCGAGGGCGCGTCCGCCAGATGGGTTTGGGTCTGCCGTGTCAGCCGCGCCACGCTTGCCTCCTGCGTCCTGTGCCCGGTGTAGCCTGAAATCGCCGGGCGCAAAACGTCAACCTGCGGCGCAAGTCGCGCGCGGCAGCAGCCGTCCGCAGGGGCTCGATGCCCCGAAGGACGGCACCCCGTCCAGGATCACGCCGCGTCCAGCACCGGGCGCAACAGCGCCATCGGATGCGCCCGCAGGGTCAGCCGGTAGGACAGGTAATCCTCCACCACCGCCTCGCCCAGCGTCATCTCGCGGAAGATGACGGCGGGCTCGATGATCGCCTCGCCTTCCATATCGGCGGCGAACAAGGGCAGCACCGGGCCGGGGGCCAGCGCCTCGGCGGCCCACAGCGCCTCGCGCCGACTTAACCCCAGCGCGGCAAAGGCATCCGCCTCGGCCAGCCGGGCCAGCGTCGCAGGCGCGATCCCGGCGCGGCGCCAGACGTCCTGCACGGTGTGATAGCCGTTGCCACGCGCGGCTGCGATCCAGCGCGCCTCGTCCTCGGCGATGCCCTTGATCTGCCGGAACCCCAGGCGCAGCGCCAGTTCCGGCCCCGCGCCGGGCCGGTCATGCCATTCCATCCGGTTGTCCCAGTGGCTTGACTGGATGGACGGCGGAAGCACCGTCACCCCATGTTCGCGCGCGTCCCGCACGATCTGGGCGGGCGCATAGAACCCCATCGGCTGCGCATTCAGCAAAGCGCAGGCAAAGATGCCGGGATGGTGCCGCTTGATCCAGGCGCTGGCATAGACCAGCAGCGCAAAGCTCGCCGCATGGCTTTCGGGAAAGCCGTAGCTGCCGAAGCCTTCGATCTGGGCAAAGCAGCGCCGGGCGAAATCCTCGTCATGGCCGCGCTCCAGCATGCCCGAGATGAACCGGTCGTGAAACTCGCTGACCGACCCGTGCTTCTTGAACGTCGCCAGCGACCGGCGCAGACGGTCCGCCTCCTCGGGCGTGAAGCCTGCGCCGACGATGGCGATCTGCATCGCCTGTTCCTGAAACAGGGGCACGCCCAGCGTCTTGCCCAGCACGCGGCCCAGATCATCCGAGGGGAAACTGACCGTCTCCTGCCCGTTCCGCCGCCGCAGGAACGGATGCACCATGTCGCCCTGGATCGGCCCCGGCCGGATGATCGCGACCTGGATCACCAGATCGTAAAAACAGCGCGGGCGCATCCGGGGGAGGAAATTCATCTGCGCCCGGCTTTCGACCTGAAACACGCCAAGACTGTCGGCCCGGCACAGCATCCGGTAGGTCTCCGGGTCCTCGGGCGGCAGGGTGGCAAGGGTAAAGCGCTGCTGGTGGTGCTGGTCCAGAAGATCGAACGCCTTGCGGATACAGGACAGCATCCCCAGCGCCAGGATGTCGATCTTCAGGATCTTCAGCGTGTCGATGTCATCCTTGTCCCAAGGGATGATGGTGCGGTCCTCCATCGTGGCGTTTTCCACCGGGCACAACTCGTCCAGCCGCCCTTCGGTGATGATGAAGCCGCCGACATGCTGCGACAGGTGCCGGGGGAAGCCCTGGATTTCGTCGATCAGCGCCATCGTTTGCCGCAAGCGGCGGTCCTTCGGGTCCAGCCCGATCTCGGCCAGCCGCGTGTCCGTCACCGCCCCCGGCCCGCCCCAGCCCCAGATCTGGCTCGACATCGCGGCCAGCGTGTCCTGGCTTAGCCCCATCGCGCGGCCCACCTCGCGCACCGCGCGCTTGCCCCGGTAGTGGATCACCGTCGCGCACAGCCCCGCGCGGTGGCGGCCATAGGTGCGGTAGATGTGCTGGATCACCTCTTCCCGGCGCTCATGTTCGAAATCCACGTCGATATCCGGCGGCTCATTCCGCGCCTCGGAGATGAACCGCTCGAACACCATCGTCCCGATTTCGGGGCTGACCGAAGTCACCCCCAGCGCAAAGCAGACCACGCTGTTGGCCGCCGAGCCGCGCCCCTGACACAGGATATTCTGCGACCGGGCAAAGGCCACGATGTCATG
>JAKQLM010000691.1 GCA_029567145.1 Pseudomonadota bacterium | reverse complement strand
CACCTATTCGGCGGGCGGAAAGCACCGGCATCTGGGCGAGTTCGACCAGGAGTTCTCGAAGGTTGCCGGTCGCCCGGTGCAGGTGCAGTTCACGCCCCATCTTCTGCCGATGAACCGGGGCATCCTGGCGACGGTCTATGTGAAGGGGGATGCGAAGGTCGTCCATCAGACGTTTGAAAAGGCTTATGTAAATGAGCCTTTCCTGCGCGTTCTCCCCTTCGGTGCGCTGCCGTCGACGCGCGATATCGCCGGGTCGAACTTCTGCCACCTGGGCGTGGTCGGCGACAGGAAGCCGGGCCTTGCGGTGGTGGTGGCAGTGCTGGACAACCTGACCAAGGGGTCGTCCGGGCAGGCGATCCAGAATGCGAACCTGATGCTGGGCCTGCCCGAAACCGAAGGGCTGATGCTGGCGCCGGTCTTTCCGTAACGGATGTCCGGGGGCCGGCGTCTGATCGGGACGGGGCTTGACCGAGGTCAATGCATCCCCACTTCTGACCTGACAAGACGCCGCAAAGGCAAGGGATGCACGCGATGAAGGACAAGCAGGAGTTCCGGGGTCTGAAGGGGCTGAAGAAGCAGCGCCGGATTCAGATCATCGCTTTGGCGGCGCTGGCACTGATTTCGATGGTGTCGGTAATATACTTCTTTGTGCCCTCGACAGCGCTGAACTTTTTCCGCAGCCCAAGTGAGGTCGTCTCTGCACCCCCACCGGCAGACGAGGTTTTCCGGATCGGCGGGCTGGTGGTCGAAGGCTCGATCCAGCGCGGCGCGGGGACCGAGGTCGCGTTCGAGGTCACCGACACCAACGCCACGGTTCCGGTGCGCTACACCGGCATCCTGCCCGACCTTTTTGCCGAAGGGCAGGGCATGATCGCGCTTGGCCGGATGGAGGGCGAGGTGTTCATCGCGACCGAAGTGCTGGCCAAGCACGACGAGACCTACATGCCGAAGGAAGTGGTCGACGCGCTGAAGGAACAGGGCGTCTATCAGGAGCCCGAAAGCTGAGGGCGTGCGCTGTGCTTAAGGCGCGTTAAGCAGACCACGGCAGGCTGTCCCCGTCAGAGCCGGGGGTGCCGATGCCGAATGTCCGTGAAATTGCTGCAGAAATCGTCGCGCGCGAGGGTGGGTTCGTCAACGATCCAGATGATCCCGGTGGGGCGACCAATCATGGCGTGACGATCGGGACGCTGCGCCGACTGGGGATCGACGTGAACCGCGATACGCGGATCGACGTGGCCGATGTGAAGGCGCTGAGCCGCACCCAGGCGGTGGAGATCTATCTGAAGCACTATTTCGAGGGACCGGGGATTGCGGCGCTTCCAGAGGCGCTGCAGGCAAGCATCTTCGACATGTATGTCAATGCGGGGGGCAATGCGGTCAAGATCCTGCAGCGGTTGCTGACCGACATGGGGTTTCCGTGCGATCCGGACGGGGCGGTCGGACCGCAGACGATCCGCGCGGCGCAGATGGCCCATGAGGCGGCACCGTCACATCTGGTCGACGCCTACGGGATCGCGCGGCGGAACTATTATTACGCGCTGGCCGACAGCCGCCCTGCCAGCCGGAAATTTGCCCGCCGGAAGGATGGTGGCAAAGGGGGCTGGATCGTCCGGGCCGAGGAGTTCATCTCTCCGAAATACCATCTGACGGCGGCGCAGCATGCGGCGCGGGTGGCGAAATGGGGGTGATCGGCAAGCTGATCGGAGCTCCGGGCGCGGTGACCGCCCTGGGCGAGGCGGCGATGGGGGTGGCTGAGGTTTTCGTGCCGTCGGCCACCAAGCGGATGGAGCTGTCGGCCGAGGCGCAGATGGCGGCGCTGCGGCAGTTGGGCGAGGAGTACCAGCATCCGGCGCTGTCCTGGTTCGACCGTTTCGTGAACGGGTTGAACCGGATGCCGCGGCCGATGCTGGCGTTCGGGACCATCGGGCTTTTCACCTATGCGATGGTCGATCCAGAGGCCTTTGCGCAGCGGATGGTGGGGCTGAACGCGGTGCCCGAGCCGTTGTGGTGGCTGCTGGGGGCGATTGTCGCGTTCTATTTCGGCGCACGCGAGACGCACTACTTTCGCACGCGGGGCGTCGTGTCGCCGTTTGCGGCGGCCGAGGGCTCCAGAGAAGAGAACGCCGCCTTGCAGGACTGGCGGCAGGGCTGAGCGATCCTTGACCTCTTGCAGCGCCTCTGGCATGGCCTAGGGCGCGAGAGGATGTGATCAAATGAACCTGTTTGCCGATATTCGTGAGCTTGTCGTCGCCGAGTTGCAGGCGCTGATGGCCGGGGGCGTGCTGCCCCAGGGCCTGGACCTTGCCGGGGTTGCGGTCGAGCCGCCGCGCGATGCGGGGCATGGCGACATGGCGACGAATGCGGCGATGGTGCTGGCGAAACCGGCGGGGATGGCGCCGCGCGCGATTGCCGAGGCGCTGGCGGCAAAGCTGATGGCGGACCCCCGGATCGCAGGCGCGGACGTGGCGGGGCCGGGGTTCCTGAACCTGCGGCTAGAGCCTGCGGCCTGGCAGGGGCTGGTGCGGGCGGTGCTGGAAACCGGGACAGGCTATGGCCGGTCGCAGCTTGGGCAGGGCCGCAAGGTCATGGTCGAGTTCGTCAGCGCCAATCCCACGGGGCCGATGCACGTCGCCCATGCGCGGGGGGCCGTGGTGGGCGATGCGCTGGCGGCGCTGCTGGCCTATGCCGGGTTCAACGTCACGCGGGAATACTACATCAACGACGGCGGGGGGCAGGTCGATGTCCTGGCCCGCAGCGCCTTTGAACGCTACCGCGAGGCGCATGGCCTGTCGCCGGAAATCGCCGAGGGGCTGTATCCCGGCGACTATCTGATCCCGGTCGGCGAGGCCTTGAAAGCCAAATACGGCGACAGCCTGCTGAACCAGCCGGAATCGGTCTGGCTGACCGATGTGCGCGACTT
>JAKQLM010000690.1 GCA_029567145.1 Pseudomonadota bacterium | reverse complement strand
CCATCGGCGGCCAGACGGCGCATGGTGCGGAAAACCTCGGCCTTGGCGCCCACGTCGATGCCCCGGCTGGGTTCGTCCATCAGCAGGATGCGCGGTTCGGTCATCAGGGCCTTGCCGATCACCACCTTTTGCTGATTGCCGCCCGACAGGCTGGAGACCGGGTTTTCCGGGCTGGCCACCTTGATCGTCAGGCGTTTGATATAGTCGATTGCCCCTGCCGCCTCGGCCTTCAGGCTGAGGTGGAAGAGGCGGGTGAACCGGTCGAGCGCGGAGAGGGTGATGTTTTCGCGGATCGACATGATCTGGATGAGCCCGTCGCGCTTGCGGTCTTCGGGGATCAGCGCGATGCCGCGCGCGATGCGGCTGGCGACATCGGGTTCGGTCAGCGGGCGGCCTGCCACGAAGAACCGCCCGGTGGCGGCGGCGTGCTGGGCCATGATGCATTCGACAAACTCTGTCCGCCCGGCGCCCATCAGCCCGTAAAGCCCGACAATCTCGCCCGAGCGCACGTGGAGCGACAGATGATCCACCGTCATGCCGCCGCCAAGGCGGGGCAGGCAGATCTCTTCGGCGCGGAACACTTCATCGCCAAAGTTCGGGGCTTCGGTGCGCGGGAATTCTTTCGACCCTTCGCCGATCATCGCCTGCACGATCCAGGGAATATCCACCCCCGCCATCGCGCGCGAGCCGGTGATGGCGCCCTCGCGCAGGACGGTGATGTAATCGCCAATGCGGATCAGCTCTTCCAGACGGTGGCTGATATAGACGATGGCCACCCCCTGCGCCTTCAGTTCGGCGATCACGCGGAAGAGCACTTCAACCTCGCTGGCCGAAAGCGCGCTGGTCGGCTCATCGAGGATCAGGATGCGGGCATCCTGTGCCAGCGCCTTGGCGATTTCGACGATCTGCTGCTGGCCCACGCGCAGATGACCCAAGGGGGTGTCGGGGTCGATCTGCTGTTCCAGACGCTGCATCAGGGCGGCTGTCGCGCGCCGCTGTTCTGCGCGGTCGATATCCACGCCAAAGCGCGTCGGTTCCCGACCGATGAAGATGTTTTCGGCGACGGTCATGTTCGGGAACAGGTTCAGTTCCTGAAACACAATGCCGATGCCCTGCGCCACCGCCTCGGCCTTGGAGCGGAAGCGGACCTCACGCCCGCCCATTTCGATGCGGCCTTCGGTCAGATCCTCGACCCCGGC
>JAKQLM010000680.1 GCA_029567145.1 Pseudomonadota bacterium | reverse complement strand
ACCGAATGCTGGGTGGGTTTCGTCTTCAGCTCGCCACTGGCCGAGAGGTAGGGCAGCAGCGTCAGGTGCATCAGGATCGACTGACCGCGCGGGCGTTCGTGGATGAACTGGCGGATGGATTCGAAGAAGGGGAGCCCCTCGATATCGCCGACCGTGCCGCCGATTTCGCACAGCATGAAATCGACCTCATCATCGCCAATGCGAAGGAAGTCCTTGATTTCATTGGTGACGTGGGGAATGACCTGGATGGTTTTGCCAAGGTAATCGCCACGGCGTTCCTTTTCCAGCACGTTGGAATAGATCCGGCCCGAAGAGATGCTGTCGGTCTGCCGGGCATGGACGCCGGTGAAGCGTTCGTAGTGGCCAAGGTCAAGGTCGGTTTCGGCGCCGTCGTCGGTCACGAACACCTCGCCGTGTTCAAAGGGCGACATCGTGCCGGGATCGACGTTCAGGTAGGGGTCAAGCTTGCGCAGCCGGACCGTGTAGCCGCGCGCCTGCAAAAGCGCACCCGAAGCGGCCGAGGCAAGGCCCTTGCCAAGGGAAGACACGACGCCGCCGGTGATGAAAATGTAACGCGCCAAGGCGGGACTCCCGTGTCAAACAGCGCGATTCGGGACCGGTGGAATCGCGTCACCACGGGAGTCGGGATATAGCGACTTCCGCACGAATAGGCAACGCCCGGTCCGCTAGATCATGCGGGCGCGGGTGATGCGGCTGCAATTGGTTGTGGATCAGGGGTTCGTCGCAGGCGGAGTGGCGGCCGGTTCGTCCGCTTTCGGCGGCGTGGCCGGGGCATCGCCCGCTGTGGGCGGGGTCAGGTCGCCGGTCAGGCCGGACGTGGCAGGCGCATCTGCCGGAGCTTCGGCCGCGGGCGTCGCCGTGTCGACGACCGAACCACCAGTGCCGCTGCGCGTGGCCAGGATCGTCAGGGTGATCGACGTCGCGATGAAGGCCGCCGCAAAGATCCAGGTCAGCTTGGTCAGCGCCGTCGCCGCACCCCGGGCCGAGACCGTGCCGCCACCCCCGCCGATGCCAAGTCCGCCGCCTTCCGACCGCTGCAACAGCACAACGCCGATCAGGAGCAGGGCGAGGATCAGGTGGATGGTGAGGACGACGTTTTCCAAGGCAGGCTCCGGCGGGCTTCTGGCGGCTGACGCGCCTATCTAGGCGGAAGGGGGGCGGGGCGCAAGGGTGTGGCGGGGTCTTGCGGAACGGGGGGCCGTCCTTGGGGGCATCGAGCCCCCGCGGACGGCGCTGCCGGGGAAAGGTCCTGCTGCCGTTGGCGCGGCGGAGACGGGGGAGCCTCCGGCGGGAGTATTTGGCAAAGAGCAACCCGGGGAGCGCGCTCAGGCAGCGCCTTCGTGGACGGCGGAAAGCTTGTTGCCGTCAGGGTCGCGGACATAGGCGGCATAAAAGCCGGGACCATAGGGGCGCAGGCCGGGCACGCCTTCATCCGTGCCGCCATGGGCAAGGGCGGCCTTGTGGAAGGCGTCGACGGCCTGCTGGCTGGGGGCGACAAGCGCGGGCATCGTGCCATTGCCATGGCTTGCGGGCCGACCGTCGAAGGGCAGGGTGATCCAGAGCCGGGTGCGGCGGTCGTCCGGCAGGCCGTAGCCGACCTCGGTCGGTTCGCTGGCACGGCGGACCAGGCCCAGGGGCGCAAGGGCTGCGTCATAGAACCTTGCGGCGTGGGCAAGGTCGCGGGTGCCGAGGGTGAGGTAAAGGAAGGTGTCAGCCATCAACCTCGTCCGTGGTCTGCTGGCCGGACAGGCGCTGGCGCAGGATCGACCAGGACATGCCCACCCCCAGGATCAACGACATCGCCAGGATGCCCAGCCAGATGTTCAGCGCCGAATTCTGCAGGCCAAGCACGCCCCAGTCCGACAGGACCCACAGCCCGGCGGCGAAGATCGCCACGATCACCAGCGCGCCCAGGATGCCGATCGAGCGCATGGTGGCCACAAGATAAACCATGGCGGCGACGGCCAGGATCAGGCCGATGAACACGATCAACGGCGTCTGCGTGTCCCAGCTGTCGCGCGCCCAGGTGACATAGTTCCACCGGGTCGGGTTGAAGATCGCCGCCAGCAAGAGGAAAGCGCCAAGCCAGCGCAGAAGGATGCCCATGGTCGTGCCCCTTTGGGGTTGCGGTTGCGACATGCTAGCCTGCCGGGCAGGTGAAGGGGAAGAGCAGTGATGGACGCGCTCTATCAGGACCCGGCGCTGGCGGGGCTTTATGACTGGGACAATCCCTGGACCGCGGATTTCGACTGGTTCCTGACGCTGGTCGAGGGGGCCGGGTCCGTCCTGGACCTTGGCTGCGGGACGGGCATCTTCTCGGCGGCGCTGGCCGCGCGCGGGGCGAAGGTGGTGGGCGTCGATCCCGCAGCGGCGATGCTGGCGATTGCGCGGGCGCGGCCCGAGCCGGTGGACTGGCTTGAGGCCCAGGCGCAGTGGCTGGATCTTGGGCGGCGGTTTCAGGCGGTGGTGATGACGGGGCATGCGTTCCAGACGCTGCTGACCGTGGAGGACAGGGTGGCCTGCCTTGCCACCATTGCCCGGCATCTGGACCCTGGCGGACGGTTCTTCTTTGACAGCCGCAACCCCGACGCGCGCGAATGGGAGCTTTGGACGCCACTGGCGACGCGGGAGGTCCGTCTGCACCCCGACTTTGGGCTGGTCGAGCGGTGGAACGCGGCGGAAGAGGTCGATATGTCGGGGGTGGTCGACTACCAGACGCACTACCGGCTGCAGGATGGGCGGCACTGGCAGGCCAGGTCGCGGATTGCCTTTCCGGCCTTTGCCGATCTGGCCGGGGCCATCGGGGCGGCGGGCCTGCGGGTGGACCGCTGGTACGGCGATGCGGCGGGCGGGCCGTTGCGGGCCGGCTGCCCCGATTTCATCCCTGTCGGTACTCTGTCCGGGTAGGCGGCGCTTTTCCCGTTCCCCCCGCGCCCATCGCCCGCTATAGGACAGACGGTTTGCGAAACCGGAGGAAGATGCATGGCCAACGTCGTCGTGGTGGGTGCCCAGTGGGGCGATGAGGGCAAGGGCAAGCTGGTTGACTGGCTGTCCGAACGCGCCGATGTGATCGCGCGTTTCCAGGGCGGGCACAACGCGGGGCATACCCTGGTCATCGGCAACACGGTCTACAAGCTGTCGCTTTTGCCCAGTGGCATCGTGCGCGGCGGCAAGCTGTCGGTCATCGGCAACGGGGTGGTGGTCGATCCCTGGCATCTGGTGGCCGAGATCGAAAAGCTGCGGGGCCAGGGCGTCGCGATCAGCCCGGAAAACCTGATGCTGGCGGAAAACGCCAGCCTGATCCTTCCCATTCACGGCGAACTGGACCGGGGGCGCGAGGCGCAGACCAGCGTGGCAAAGATCGGGACCACGGGGCGTGGGATCGGCCCGGCCTATGAGGACAAGGTCGGCCGCCGGGCGATCCGGGTCGCGGACCTTTTTGACGAGGCGACGCTGGACCTGCGGATCGGGCGGCTGCTCACGCATCACAACGCCTTGCGGGCGGGTCTGGGGCTGGAGCCGGTCGATCCGGTCGTGCTGAAGGCGCGGCTGATGGAAATCGCGCCGCAGATCAGACCCTATGCCGGTCCGGTCTGGAAAGTGCTGACCGAGGCGCGGCGGGCGGGCAAGCGCATCCTGTTCGAAGGCGCGCAGGGCTCGCTACTGGACATCGACTATGGGACCTATCCCTATGTCACCAGCTCCAACACCATCGCGGGGCAGGCGGCGACCGGGACCGGCGTTGGTCCGACCGCGATTGATTTCGTGCTGGGGATCGTCAAGGCCTACACCACACGGGTGGGCGAAGGTCCGTTCCCGGCGGAACTGCACGACGCGGATGGCGAACGTCTGGGCGAGCGTGGGCACGAATTCGGCACAGTCACGGGCCGCAAGCGGCGCTGCGGCTGGTTCGACGCGGTGCTGGTGCGGCAGACCTGCGCGACGTCCGGTGTGTCGGGGATAGCGCTGACCAAGCTGGATGTGCTGGACGGGTTCAAGACGCTGAAGATCTGCGTGGCCTATGATCTGGACGGGCAACGGCTGGACTATCTGCCGATCGCGGCGGATGCGCAGGCGCGCTGCACCCCGATCTACGAAGAGCTGGAGGGTTGGTCAGAGACCACCGCCGGGGCGCGGTCCTGGGCCGATCTGCCGGGGGCGGCGATCAAGTATGTGCGCCGGATCGAGGAGCTGATCCAGTGCCCGGTGGCGCTGGTTTCGACCTCGCCGGAACGGGACGACACGATCCTTGTCACCGATCCGTTCGCGGACTGATCATGGCCCTGTCCTACAAGGCGCGCAGGCGCTGGGCTTTGGTGATCCTGCTGGTCGGGATGCCCGCCTATGTCGTCGCGGCGGTGACGCTGGTCGGCTGGATGCAGCGCCCGTCGTTTCTGGTCGAGCTGGGCATCTACGTCGGCCTGGGCTTCCTGTGGGCGCTGCCGTTCCGCTTTGTGTTCCGGGGGATCGGCCAGGCCGAGCCCGAGGCGCAAACGAAAACGGACGGGGATGACCCGTCCGTCTGATCGGTCTGGCCAACGTTAGCGCGCGCGTCAGCCCAAACGGCGGGCCTCGGCCAGGTAGGGCGAATGTTCGGCCAGCACATAGTGGCCCCGGCTGACCTTTTCGATCCGCCCGGTGCGCAGAAGCGTGCCAAAGCTGCGCAACCCATCCTCGCGGCTGACCGGTTTGCCCCCGGCGCTGGCCATCAACCGGCGCATCAGCTGCGGGCGGGTGAACTGGCTGCGGCTTTCGACGCAGGTGGCATAGGCGGCGGCGGCTTCCAGCATGTCGGCCATCGACTTGACACCGACCTGTTCGGCAAAGCGCATCAGGCCCGCCTCGTCGACCGGGGACAGATCGTCGTTCACATCCTCTTCGTCCTCGGGATCGGGATGGACGGCGCGCTGTTCCAGCACCAGCTTTTGCTGCGGGGCAACCGGGCTGGCTGCGGCTGCACCGATGGCACCGGTCAGTCGGCCGGTGCGCAGGGCGACCATCGGCTGTCCGTCGGGCTGCGGGGCATAGGCCGGAGCGGGCGGCGGCGTGTAGGCCGGGGCCGGCGGGGGCACGCGGTCGATGCGCTGTTCGGACACCAGCACCAGCGGCGGCGGGCTGATCATGCCGGGGCGGATCGTGCCGGGGCGCGGTTCCTGCGGGCGGACCGAGATCGTCTTGCGGCGCGGCTTGACCTCGGGCGGGGGGGGCGCCTCGGCCTCTGGCGGGGCGACCTGGGCCAGATCGTCGCGGTAGGCGTCCTGCCGGGTGCCCGCTGCGGGCTTCGTTTCGGTTCCGGCGGCACGGTCCGCTTCGGTCGCGGCGACGGCGGCCTTCAGATGCGCGATGGAGTCCAGACGGCGACGGTTGTCTTCATCGGACATGACATCGTCGGCCTGGCGCAGAAGCCGGGCGAAATCTTCGTCCTTGGCCCCGTCCAGAACCCGCGTGGTGTTGGGATCGCGCGGTGTCGCGACCTCTTCCTCGTCGGGGTGGATACGGACCACGCGCGAGCTGACGCGCTTGGTCTTGGCCCCGGACTTGAGCGTCGGAGCAGCGGCAGGTTCGGGCGTTGCGGCGACCGGGGTGTCCTCGACAAAAGGTTCGGCAGACGGGGCGTCTTCGGGCAGCGGATCGGCGGCCAGCGCTTCGGCCAGGGTCAGGTCTGCGGCGGCCAGATCTTCGGGCAGGACGTCATCGGCGTCGGCGACGAAGGGGGCAGGGTCATCTTCGGCCAGCGGTTCGGCGACGGCGTCCAGCAGCGTGTCGGCACCGGCTTGCGGTTCTGCGTCCAGCGTAGCGTCGGCTTCGGTCTGCAAAAGCCAGCTGTCCACCTGGGCGGCGACCACGGAATCGGCGGCCTCGCCCTCGGGCTGGGCGTCTTCCAGCATCGGCGCGGCATCGGCTTCGAAGACATCGCCAAAGGCGTTGTCGGTGTCAGCCGAATCGGCGACCGGTGCGTCGTCCAGATCATCCTCGACCGAGGGATCGGCCATCAGCGCGTCAAGGCGGCTGAGCACGTCGCCCGCGTCGGCATTGGGTGCTTCCGCCTTGGGTGCTTCGGCTGCTTCGGGTGCGGCAAAGGCCGTTTCGGCCAGGCCTTCGCCTGCCGCGTCGGCAGCCAGGTTTTCTGCAGCCAGGTTTTCTGCGGCCAGGTTCTCTGCGGCTACGTGTTCGGCGGCTTCGCGTTCTGCGGCATCCAGGGCGTCCAGCGCTGCTTCGGCGACGGCGGCGGGCACGAAGGGCGGGTTGACCGACTGGCGGATGCGGGCCAGTTTGGCCGCCACCCCGGTCGGGATCATGTCCTGCAAGGTGGGTTCAGGCACCAGATCGACACCCGCGGCGGCGGGATCGGCATCGCGCGGCTGACGCGCCTGGGTCGAGACCCGGGCCGTGGGGGCATGGGCGTCGCCCGGGCCTACAGGCTGCGGCCGCAGCGCCACCGAGTTTTCGCCGACCCGGCTGTCAACGATCCGGCTGACTTCGCGTTCGGCGATGCGGTGCAGCATGGCCGCATCAGGCTGCGGCGGTTCCGCGCCGAAATAGCGGTCGTCGCCGGCCAGGTCGCGGAAATACTCGGCGATGGCCTTCATCGTGTTGAACGGGTCCTCGAACCCCTCCAGCGTGCAGCTGAACGTGCCATAGGACACCGTCAGGATCTTGCTCTCACTGGTCATTGGCCGACCACCTTTCGACTTCACGTCACGAAACTGCACTCACATTCGCCTCTAATCCATAGACAGACATGGGTAATTTGATGGATGGATTGTGGCCGGAGCCAAAGAATCCTGCCTTAATTGGAGACAGTTTTGCATGAAACCGCCGATTGTCCAGTCAGACTGCGGGGTAACCTTGGCGGGAGGCGGGCCGTTCGCGCGGCGGGACCTGGCTTTGTGCCTGGCCCGCGCGCCGCTGGCGGTGGCGGCGGACGGCGGGGGGGACGGGCTGTTGCGGCTGGGGGTGATGCCGCAGGCGGTGATCGGCGATTTCGATTCGCTTTCGGTTGCGGCGCGGGACCGGATTCCCAAGGCGAATCAGCATGTTGTGGCCGAACAGGAGACGACGGATTTCGACAAGGCGCTGCGGTCGATCGCGGCCCCGTTCGTGCTGGCTTTGGGCTTTGCCGGGGCGCGGCTGGATCACGGGCTGGCGGCAATGACGACGCTGGTGCAACGCGCGGACCGGCGCTGCATCCTGGTCGGGCCGAAGGACCTGGCCTTTGCCGCGCCGGACCATCTGGTTCTGGACCTGCGGCCCGGCGACCCGGTGTCGCTGTTTCCGCTGGGGCGGGTCACGGGGCAGAGCACGGGGCTGGAATGGCCGATTCAGGGGCTGGACTTTGCCCCCGACGGGCGGATCGGCACGTCGAACCGGGCCGTCACGCGCCGGGTCGTGCTGGAGTTCGACGCGCCCGGCATGCTGGTGATCCTGCCCCGGCGTCGGCTGGACGCGGCGATCACGGCGCTTCGGTCAGGGCGTCCGTCGCGGGATGGGCTTTCTGGCGGGCCACGTTCCGCTCGCGGTGGATGATGTACAGCCCCGACGAGACGATGATCGCGATCCCGGCCCAGGTCAGCGGGTTCGGGAAGTCGCCGAAGATCAGGTAGCCCAGGATGACGGCCACGACGATCTCGGAGTAGTGCAGCGGCGCCAGCGTGGCGGACGGCGCGTATTTCAGCGCATAGGTCATCGCCATGTGGCTGACGGCGGCCCAGAAGCCGACCCCGAAGAGCCAGATCCAGTTCAGCCCGTCCGGCCAGACCGGGTCCAGCGTGGCGATGCCCGATCCATCGGCCAGCAGCAGCACCGGCAGGCACAGCACGACGCCGGTCCAGGAGGTGTGGACCTGCATCGCGACCGGGTGCATCCAGGCGGAAATCGCCCGGGTCACCAGCATGTAGAAGGCAAAGGCAAAGGCGGTCCCAAGCGGCCAGAGCGCCACCAGCCCGAAGACCTGGATCGACGGCTGGATCACCAGAAGCGCGCCGCAGAACCCCACGGCACAGGCGGCGATCCGGCGGGGCCCGACCTGGTCGCCGAAGATGAAACTGCCCAGGATCAACAGGATGAACGGCTCGACAAAGGCGATGGCCAGCGCATCGGCGACCGGCATCACCGCGATGCCCGAGACGAAGGAGTAGGTCGACAGGATCAGGAAGAAGGCGCGCAGGAAGGTGTAGGCCAGCGCTTTCCGCGTCATCCGCAGCGACAGGCCCATGACCAGCAGGACCGGCAGCATCAGCGCGCCCTGCACGACGAAGCGGGCGGCGGTGATCTGCCCGACCGGCATGCCCCCCTCGGCCGCAAGCTTGGAGGCTACGTCCAGCAAGGGGGCGATCATGCAGAAGATCAGCATCAGCACGATGCCGCGAAGGGTGGTGTCCCGGGTCATTGCGCCTGACTAGCCCGGGGGAGGAAGGCTCGCCTGCCTGAAAGCGACATTTCGCGGGAGCGGGCGGTTATCGAATTGAGCGCCTTGCGGCGCGAAGACCTTTTGTCTCGTCGTCGGGGCTTGCGCCCTCCTCCTCGGGGCCTCCGGCGGGGATATTTGGGCCAAAGTGAAAGGCATTTGGCCGGGCTGGACCCCTGTCGGGCCTTTGTCTATAAGGCCGGTCATGCAGATGTGGCGGGTCGTTCGGTCGCGAATTACTTGCCCGGCGGGCTGAGGCCTGGCCGGGTCCGTCGTCTTGCCGCTGGCCCGTCCTGGGCCGACCTGCCCCTGATCCTGAAGGTTCCCCTGTCATGTGCGCCGATACCGCCGCCCCTGTTGATTACCGCGACACCGTTTTCCTGCCCGAGACCGCTTTTCCGATGCGCGCGGGCCTGCCGCAGCGCGAACCCGACTGGCTGGCCCGTTGGGAGCGGATCGGGGTCTATGACAGGTTGCGGTCCACGGCGGGGCGGGTGCCCTTCGTGCTGCATGACGGACCTCCTTACGCCAACGGGCATCTGCACATCGGCCATGCGCTGAACAAGGTTTTGAAGGACATGGTGGTGCGCAGCCAGCAGATGATGGGCCGCGATGCGCGCTATGTGCCGGGCTGGGACTGCCATGGCCTGCCGATCGAGTGGAAGATCGAGGAGCAGTACCGCGCCAAGGGGCTGAACAAGGACGACGTCGACGTGGTGGACTTCCGCCGCGAATGCCGCGCCTTTGCCGCCGGCTGGATTGATGTGCAGCGCGAGGAGTTCAAGCGGCTTGGGGTCACCGGCGCCTGGGACCGGCCTTACCTCACGATGGACTACCACGCCGAGGCGGTGATCGCCGGCGAGTTCATGAGGTTCGTGATGAACGGGTCGCTGTATCAGGGGTCGAAGCCGGTGATGTGGTCTCCGGTCGAGAAGACCGCTTTGGCCGAGGCGGAAGTGGAGTATCACGACCATACCAGCCATCAGGTTTGGGTGCGGTTCAGGGTGATCCATGGCGATGGGTTGTTCACGAAGACGCCGACGGATGTGGTGATCTGGACGACGACGCCCTGGACGATCCCGCAGAACCGTGCGGTCGCCTTCGGTCCGGAAATCTCCTATGGGCTGTACGAAATCATCGGGCGGCCGGAGGAGAGCAGCGCGACCATCGGGCATCGTGTGGTACTGGCGGACAAGTTGGCGGATGCGGTGTTTGCCCAAGCCAAGCTGGTCGGTCCGGAAATGGTGCGGCGGCTGAGCAACGTATCGACGGAGGACCTGAACAGCTTGACCCTCGCCCATCCCTTCCGTGGCGTCGAGGGAGGCAACGTCGAGTGGGACTATGACGTCCCCATGCTTCCCGGCGACCATGTCACCGATGATGCGGGGACGGGGTTTGTGCATACCGCGCCTTCTCACGGCGATGACGACTATCAGATGGGGGTCAAGTTCGGGCTGCCGATGACCTACAA
>JAKQLM010000676.1 GCA_029567145.1 Pseudomonadota bacterium | reverse complement strand
CTTGACGACCAGTATGCCGTTCACCAGCCCGACGATCAGCCCGAAAGACAGCGCCATCGCGACGCCCAGCCAGATCGGCAGGCCATAGTGCCCCGACACGACCGACACGGTCATCGCCCCGAACGGCACCATCGCGCCGACCGAGATATCCAGTTCCCCCGCAATCATCAGCAGGCCAAGCGGAATGGCGATGACGCCCAGGTTCGCGGCGACGTTCAGCCAGCTGGCCATGCCGCCCGGTTTCAGGAAGGTGATGCCGCCGAAGATCGCAAAGAAGATCAGGACGGCGATCAGGCCAAGTGCGGCCCCGGCCTCGGGACGGCGCAGAAGGCCGCCGATGGTGATGCTGGACAAGATGCCGATCCTTTCGGGTCAGGGCGTGAAACGGGACGCGCGGGCCGGGCCGCCGCAGGGGCCTTGTGCCCCCAGCCCCCCCACATCGGGGGAGGGCGGTGCTTTGACGGTTGGCCTGGTGCCTAGCGCGCGCCGAGCTTTACGCCGGCCAGCGTGGCGTCGATGTTGCCGGCATCGACGATCCCCGGCCCGGTCAGGACCGGGAAAACCGGCAGATCGGTGCCAAAGTCGATGTGCGCGGCCAGCAGGCTGACGGCAAGATACGACTGCAGGTAGGGCTGCTGGTCGATGGCAAAGCCTTGCGTGCCCGCCTTGATCCGGTCCAGCCCGGCCTGGTTCATGTCGAACGAGCCCAGCATCGCAGCGCCCGCCTTGCCCGCCTGATCCACCGCAATCGCGGCGCTGTCGGCATCGCCCGCCGAAATGGTGATCACGCCGTCGATGGTGTCATCCTTGAGCAGTTCCGCCTTGATCGCCTCGGCCACGGCGGTTGCGTCGCCGAAGCTGGTGGTCGGCAGCGGCAGTTGCACGCCCGCGCCGCCCTTGCCGGTGATGCCGTCGATCACGCCCTTGCAGCGTGCCTCGGTGTTGGCAGCGCCCGGCAGGGTGTTGACGCAGATCACGTTCTTCTTGCCCGCCTTGCCAAAGTATTCGCCACCGGCGACACCCGCGACGTATTCATCGGACCCGACATAGTTGATCGCGCCCAGTTCGATGGCCTTGTCCGCGCCGCCCGCGTTCATCAGGATCACCTTGATTCCGGCCGCGACCGCGTCCTTGATCGCAGGATCTTCGGCTTCGGGCACCCAGTTCGGGATCACGATGCCGTCGACCTCC
>JAKQLM010000672.1 GCA_029567145.1 Pseudomonadota bacterium | reverse complement strand
CCATCGGGCACCTTCTGGGGGCGGCGGGCGCGGTGGAGGCGATCTTCTGCGTGCTGGCCCTGCGCGATCAGGTCGCCCCGCCGACGATCAACCTGGACAACCCCGCAGTTCAGCCAAAGCTGGACCTTGCCGCGAACAAGGCGGTGAAGCGCAACATTGACGTGGCCTTGTCGAACAGCTTCGGCTTCGGCGGAACGAACGCGAGCCTTGTCTTGGGCAAGGTGCGCTAGACCATGTGGCGGTCCGTCGCCTCGAACGCGCTGACGCTGTTCATCGTGATCCTGATCGCGATGGCGGCGCTGGTGGCCTGGGGGCGGAACGAGTTTTTCGCTGCGGGTCCCTTGGCCGAACCGATCTGCCTGCAGGTGGAGAGGGGGGCAAGCCTGTCATCTGTCAGCCGCAATCTTGAGGAGCGGGGAGCGATCAGTGACGCCCGCATCTTCCGCATCGGGGCGGAATATGCCGACCGCGCGGGGGACCTTAAGTTCGGGAGTTACATGGTCCCGGGTGGGGCCAGCATGTCCGAGGTGCTGGAAGCGATCACGGCGACGGGCAAGTCGACCTGCGGGCGCGATCTGAACTACCGGATCGGGGTGACGAAGGCGGATGTGGTCCTGAGCGAGTTGGACCTGGCGTCGAACAGCTACACCGAAGTCGCGCGGTTCGATGCCGGAGTTGATCCCTTGCCGCCGGAATACCTGGAGGTCTCGGATGACCCGGCGCTGGTGTTCCGGATCACTGTGGCTGAAGGCGTGACCAGCTGGCAGGTCGTCGATGCGCTGAAGAAGGCTGACTTCCTGCAGGGTCCGCTGGAGACGGTGCCGCCCGAAGGCTCGCTGGCCCCGGGGGGCTACGAGGTCGAGCGTGGGACCGAGCGCGGGGCGCTGATCACCCAGATGACCGAGAAGCAGGCTGCGATCCTGGCCGAGGCCTGGGCCTCGCGGTCGGAGGGGTTGCCATATGACACGCCGGAAGAGGCGCTGATCATGGCGTCCATCGTCGAGAAGGAAACCGGCATTGCCGAGGAGCGGGGCCGGGTGGCGAGCGTGTTCATCAACCGCTTGCAGCAAAGGATGCGGTTGCAGACCGACCCGACGGTGATCTATGGGATTACCAAGGGCGAGGGTGTCCTGGGCCGGGGGTTGCGGCAAAGCGAGTTGCGGCGCGAGACGCCTTACAACACCTATGTCATCGACGGGCTGCCGCCGACGCCCATCGCCAACCCGGGGGCCGAGGCGATCAAGGCGGCAGTGAACCCGGACACGTCAGACTATCTCTTCTTCGTGGCGGACGGGTCGGGCGGACACGCATTCGCGACGACCCTGGAGGAGCATAACGCCAATGTCGCTGCCTGGCGCAAGATCGAGGCGGCGCAGGGTGCGGCCGAAGAGGGCGGTGTGCAGGGGGAGGGACGGTTAACGAAGCGTGAAGCTTGCGCTCGGTCAACCTATTGATCTTATTGCTTTTAATCTTGACTTGCCGCGCGGTCTGATGTAGGACTCGTGGCATGCTAGAAGAAGTGTCGAAGCGGCCCGGGGGCGACCCCG
>JAKQLM010000734.1 GCA_029567145.1 Pseudomonadota bacterium | reverse complement strand
GTTCGAGGACCGGTTCCTGACCATCGGTCTGCCCTATCGGGTGATCGGCGGGCCAAGGTTCTATGAGCGCCAGGAAATCCGCGATGCGATGGCCTATTTCCGGCTGGCGGTCAGCCCCGAGGATGATCTGGCGTTCGAGCGCGTGGTGAACCTGCCGAAGCGGGGGCTGGGCGACACGGCGCAGTCGAAGATCAACCAGTTGGCGCGGGGGGCTGGGGTGTCCTTGCTGGACGGCGCGCGCGAGGCGCTGGCGAAGGGCGTGATCGGCGGCAAGGGGGCCTCGCAACTGCGGGCCTTTGTCGACGGGGTGGACCGCTGGCACATCGCCACCCAGCACCCGGAATATGACCACATCCGGCTAGCCGAGACGATCCTGGAGGAATCCGGCTATACCGAGATGTGGCAGAACGACAAGACGCCCGAGGCTCCGGGCCGCTTGGACAACCTCAAGGAACTGGTCAAGGCGCTGGAGCAGTTCGACAACCTGCAGGGGTTCCTGGAACACGTCTCGCTCATCATGGACAACGAGACCGAAGGCGCCGAGGAGAAGGTCACGATCATGACCCTGCACGCCGCCAAGGGGCTGGAATTCCCGGTCGTCTTCCTGCCGGGGTGGGAGGACGGGCTGTTCCCCAGCCAGCGCAGCATGGACGAGTCCGGGTTGAAGGGGCTGGAGGAAGAGCGGCGGCTGGCCTATGTGGGCATCACACGGGCCGAGGAGGTCTGCACGATCAGCTTTGCCAGCAACCGGCGGGTCTATGGCCAGTGGCGGTCGCAGCTGCCCAGCCGGTTCATTGACGAGCTGCCGCCGGATCATGTCGAGGTGCTGACCGCGCCGGGGTTGTATGGCGGGGGCTATGGGGCGGCGGCCTCGGTCGGGTTCGGCTCGGCGCTGGAAGAGCGGGTGTCGAAGGCGGACGTCTACAATTCGCCGGGATGGCGGCGGATGCAGGAGCAGTCCAGCGTCCGGTCGATGCGGCAGCCGGTCGAAGCCCGGCACATGGTGATCGACGCCGAGGCGGTGTCGCCTTACGTGCTGGGCGACCGGGTGTTCCACCAGAAGTTCGGCTATGGCGAGATCATCGGGATCGAGGGCGACAAGCTGGACATCGAGTTCGATCACGCCGGGTCGAAAAAGGTCGTCGCGCGCTGGGTGATCCCGGCGGATCAGGTGGACGAGGTGCCGTTCTGAGCGGGATGTGTCCACGGTGGACATTCTGGTTTCGTCTAACGAAAACAACAGCTTGGCGTTTTCCGTTAGGGGTTTTTTAACATCTGCCCACAGTGTGCCCTTGGCGGGAGGTCCTTTGCCGGAACTGGGCGGGAGGGACCCAAACCGTTTGCTGGATCAGCCAGGACGATGGAGCGGCGTGGGCCGTATCGAAAAGTCCGGTGCGTGAAATCACGCACCCTACAGCTGGCTTCACGATTCAACGGTGTCCGTCCAACCCCGATGCCATCACGCCACCTCTGTCGCTTTGTACAAAGTCGGAGTCTTCAGCCCCGCAGCCTTTATCGCATTTCTCAGTTCGTCGGAAACGAACACATTCGGTATCCGAAGGCATTTCTCGCGCCAAAGATGCGCTCCATGAAGGGCTGTGCGCGAGAAGGCCAGTGAAGAAGAAGGCGAACGACCAGAAAACGACGAGAAGTACTGTTGATGCTTGTTAATCGAGTCGAATTCTCCCCTGAAGTATTCTGGATTGCTATGCTCGGGGGAGAAGCTGTCAATGAACCGGCCGATCCGCATATAGAAATACTGCCCCGGAAAGTCTTCGTCGTGCTTGGTGGTGATCCGCACCGGTCGGAACTGGTGGATACCGGGATCAAGCTGTTCGATGATATCTTGAAGCGCCGCGTCTACGATAAGCTTTTCACCGAAGCCTGACATGTCGAGCAAGGACTTCAGTGTTCCGAACCGCTTGCTTGTCAATTCGGTCTTGCAGGCTGTGGGCCACTCATGTTCCGCTATTGGCCCGAATGGATCGCTTGAGATGCTATATCGCGTACCGGGCTCTTGGTAGAATTTCATCGAAATTTGGAGGACGTATTGACCCGAATGCGCGTACTTCGCCTTCAGTTCCGGATGATTGGCATAATACTCGACAAGAATTTTGTCATTCGCGTCGAAGTTCAGTGGGATCGTGGTCGCGCCTGTGCCCGTGAGTATCCAAACCATTTTGGGCCCCCTTTTCCGTCTTCGCCGCGACCATCTTCTTCAGCATCTCTTGCTCCACCAGCCTAGCGATCTGGGATGCAGCCGGAGCTCGCCCGTCTTCAGAGCCTCAGGCAAAGTTGGCTATCATTCAACCTGCCGTCTTCCTGCCCTCTGAGGCCAAATCTATCGAAATTTTTCGCCGACTGAAGGCGTCGATTGTCGTCTAGCGTCGTAGTCGCTCCAGCAGCAGCACCCCTATTCCGGCCACCAGCCCCCAGAACGCCGCACCAATCCCGAACGCCGCGACGCCCGATGCGGTGACGGCGAGGGTCAGGGTGGCCGCGAAGCGTTGGTCGGGTTGGGCAAACGCCCCCGTCAGCGCGCCCATCAGGGGGGAGAGGAGGGCGAGGCCGACGAGGGCGATCATGACCTCGGGCGGCAGCGCGGCGAGCAGGGCGATGATCAGCGGGGCCATCAGGCCGAGGAGAACCCAGAATCCGGCGTAGGCGAGGCCGACTTTCCAGCGCTGGGCGCGGTCGGGGTGGACATCGTCACCCAGGCAGATCGCGGCGGTGATCGCGGCCATGTTGACCATATGCGCGCCGACAAACGCGGTAAGGGTGGACAGCGCCCCGGTGACCAGAAGGGCGGGGCGGACGGGCGGCTCGTACCCGGCGGCGCGCAGGACGGCGAAGCCGGGCAGGTTCTGGCTGGCCATGGTGACAAGGTAGATCGGCACGCCCAGCCCGATGAGGGTGGGAAGGTCGAACGCGGGTGCGATGAAGGTCAGGGCGGGCAGGGGCAGCGTCAGGGCGGGCAGGCTGGCGGCCCCGGTCCCGAAGGCCAGCGCCAAGCCAAGCCCGAGGGCGGCGAGGACGGCGAGGGCCGGGTTGACCAGCCGCACGGCGAGGAAGACGGCGACCATCGGCAGGATCAGGGTGGGGGCGGCCTGCAGCGTCAGGGCCGCTTTCAGACAGAACGGCAGGAGGACCCCGGCCAGCATGGCGGCGGCGACCCCGTCCGGGATCATCGCGACAAGGCGGCCGAGGGGCTTGATCGCCCCGGTCAGGACGACGAGCAGACCCGCCAACGCGAAGGCGGCGACGGCCTGGGGCATGGTGGTGCCGCTGGTGGCGGCGATGAGGGCGGCTCCGGGGGTGGACCAGGCGAGGACGACGGGGATGCGCGTGGTTGTCGACAGGAATGCCGAGCCTGCGGCTTTGGCCAGCGCCACCGCCAGAAGCCAGCTTGCGGTCTGGGCCGGGGTCGCGCCAAGCGCAGCGGCGGCGGACAGGACCAGCGCCACGGTCGATCCGAAGCCCACAAGCGCGGCCACGAGGGCAGCCGAAATCAGGGAAATGCGCATGCGGCCTCCGTCCACGGGTGGCGGACTATCGGCAGGCGCGGGCGGATGTTCAAGGGGAGAGAAACGCGACGACCCCAGGGAGGAGGAGGGGGTCGCCGCCATGACCAGATGCCCAAGGGAGGAGGAGAGGGCAGCCGATGCGTGTGGGCCAGTGCGGCCCGAAAAGGAAGACGCGGCGGTGTCCGGGAGGAGGTGGACACCGCCGCAGGATCAGACACCCAGGGAGGAGGAGAGGGTGCCCAATGCCGGTGGGCCTGTGTGGCCCGAATAAGGGGGGCGGCTCCAAGGGAGGAGGAGAGGAGCCGCCGCAGTCAGATGACCCAAGGGAGGAGGAGAGGATCACCCGATCAGGTGGGGGCGTTCAGCCCGGATTGAAAGAGGCGACGATGCCAGGGAGGAGGAGAGGCATCGCCGCCGATCGCAAAGGCCCCGGGAGGAGGTGGGACCCTACGAAACCTTATTTGCCGTAGGCAGCCTCGCGGGCGATCTGGGCGATGCCGAGGCGGCTGATCCCCAGATCCGACAGTTCCCGGTCGGTCAGGGCGTTCAGTTCGGCCACGGTCCGGGCATAGACGCGGCGGGTCTGGATCGCGGCCAGAGCCGAGTCCTTGACCTGTGCCAGGCGGTCCAGAAGACCTTTGCGGGCGTAGCGGGTGGTGTTCACATAAGCCATGTCTCTTAGCCTCTTTCGGTTCGGTGGCGACCTTCTGCCGCTCTGTTAGGGGTAACATGGCGCACATGCTGCACCTGCACAATAGCCGAGGTCTGCAATGCTGCCATGCAGCATCCGCATGGCTTGGGTCACGAAATTGTCATGATTTTTTAACCCCTTCGCCGAAATTTTGAGCATTTGGTCAACATCTCTTGCGCCGCTGCGCAAAGATCGCGACGTTAGTGGAAATCTTGTGCGGAGAGGGAAACGATGGCGGTGGATCGGGACGCGGTTCTGCGGGTATTGGCGGGGGTGCCGCACCCCGGCGGAGGGGATCTGGTCGGCAAGGATTTGATTCGCGCGCTGTCGGTCGAGGGGGGCGTCGTGCGCTTTGTCATCGAGGCCGCGACCCCCGAGGACGCTCGCGCTCTGGGCCCGGCGCAGGCCGAGGCCGAGGCGAAGCTGAAGACCCTGCCGGGGGTGACGACAGTGCAGGTCGTGCTGACGGCGCATGGCCCGGCGGCCAAGGCGGCCCCCCCCAGCCTGAAGATCGGTCAGCACCCGACGCCACAGCAGGGCGGGCCGCAGCGGATGTCGGGGATCGACCGGATCATTGCGGTGGCCAGCGGCAAGGGGGGCGTGGGCAAATCCACCGTCGCCTCGAACCTTGCGGTTGCTCTGGCGCGGGCCGGGCGGCGCGTGGGCCTGCTGGACGCCGATATCTACGG
>JAKQLM010000732.1 GCA_029567145.1 Pseudomonadota bacterium | reverse complement strand
TCTTTTCGTACATCTCGGTGATGCCATCCCCGGCGCTCAGCTTGGCACGGTGCCCGTAGCGCACCCCGTCATAGCGGGCGAGGTTCGACGACGCCTCGGCCGGGGCAATCACATAATACGCAGGCAGCGCGTATTTCGTGTGCGGCAGGCTGATGTCGCGCACCGTGGCCCCCGCATCGCGCAGCATCGCGATGCCCGACTGCCACAGCGCCTCGATCTCCTCGGGCATCCCGTCCATGCGGTATTCCTTGGGGATGCCGATCACCTTGCCGCGGATATCCCCGGTCAAGGCCGCCTCGAAATCCGGCACCGGAATGTCCGCGCTGGTCGAATCCTTCGGGTCATGCCCGCACATCGCCTGCAGCATGATCGCCGCATCGCGCACGGTCTTGGTCATCGGCCCGGCCTGATCCAGCGACGAGGCAAACGCCACCACGCCCCAACGGCTGACCCGCCCGTAGGTCGGCTTGATCCCCACGATCCCGGTGAATGCCGCAGGCTGCCGGATCGACCCGCCGGTGTCCGTCCCCGTCGCCGCCAGACACAGGTCCGCCGCCACCGCACTGGCCGACCCGCCCGAGGAGCCGCCCGGCGTCAGCTGCCGACCGTCCACCTTCCAGGGGTTGACCACATTGCCATAACAGCTTGTCTCGTTGCTGGACCCCATGGCGAATTCGTCCATGTTCAGCTTGCCCAGCATGACTGCGCCCGCGTCGAACAGTTTTGACGTGACCGTGGACTCATACTCCGGCTTGAAGCCCTTCAGGATGTTCGACGCGGCCTGCGACGGCACCCCCTTGGTGCAGAACAAATCCTTGATTCCCAACGGAATCCCGCACATCGCCGGGGCCTCGCCGCCCTTCAGCCGAGCATCCGCCGCCCGGGCCTGCTCCAGCGCGATCTCGGGCGTCTTGTGGACAAAGGCGTTCAGCCCATCGCCCGCATCAATCGCGGTCAGGCAGGACATCGTCAGATCGACGGCCGAAATCTCGCCCTTGCGCAGGCTGTCCCGCGCCGCTGCGATGGTCCAGGTATTGCTCATTCCACCACCTTCGGCACTGCAAAGAACCCTTCCCGCGCATCCGGAGCATTCTTCAGCACCGCCGCCTGAATATCCCCGTCCGTCACCACATCCGCCCGCCGCTT
>JAKQLM010000642.1 GCA_029567145.1 Pseudomonadota bacterium | reverse complement strand
TCATCGGTTGCCAGAACCAGATCCCCACCACCGTCATCGCCACGGCACCCACGGTGCCTGTCCAGAAAAAGCTGACATTGGCGGTATCGCCCCGCGCGACATAGCGGGTGAGCAGGCCGTAGAGTGCGAAGAGGAACGCGGCGCAAAGCGGCACGATGGCCCAGGGTGAAAACACCGCAAGACCGGGTTGCAGGATGATCAGCACGCCGACAAAGCCGACGCAGATCGCGGCCCAGCGCCGCCAGCCGACCTTTTCGCCCAGCACCGGGCCGGAGAGGGCGGCGACGAGCAGCGGGTAGCAGGTGAAGACGGCATGGCTTTCGATCAGGCCGAGTTTGGTGAAGGCGACGACCATGATGCAGACCTCGGCCACCAGGATCAGGCCGCGCAATGCTTGTTGCAGCGGGTATCGGCTTTTGGTCGCGGCGCGGAGGCCGCCGGGGGCGCGGGCGGCCATGGCCATGACGAAGGCGGCGAAGAACCAGAAGCGGATCATCACCACCATGAAGACGTTATAATTCGTCGCCAGATGGCGCGAGATCCCGTCCTGCGCGGCGAAGACGATGGTGGTGGCGATCATCAGCCAGATGCCAAGGCGGGTGTTCTGTTCGGTCATGCGCGCAGCCACAGCAAAGATGCGGCGGGAAGTAAAGACACGGCGCGCCTTTTGAGGGGCGCGCCGGGGGTGAGTGATGGTTTTGCGGGCGGTGGCTTAGAAGTCGAGGTTCTCGACGCTGAGCGCGTTGGCCTGGATGAAATCGCGGCGGGGTTCGACGACATCGCCCATCAGTTTGGTGAAGATGTCATCCGCCTCGGCCAGATCATCGACCTTGACCTGCAGCAGGGTGCGGGCCTCGGGGTCGAGGGTGGTTTCCCAGAGCTGTTCGGGGTTCATCTCGCCCAGGCCCTTGTAGCGTTGCAGCGACAGGCCTTTTTCGCCCTCAGCCAGAATCGACTTCAAGAGGTCGATCGGGCCATGCACCATCTGCTCGCGGTCCTTGCGGATCAGGCGGGCGGGGTTGCGGTAGGTATCTCGCGTCAGGCC
>JAKQLM010000627.1 GCA_029567145.1 Pseudomonadota bacterium | reverse complement strand
CTTTTGCGCGACCCGATGGGGCTGGCGGGGCTGGTGCTGGTCGCGACCTTCCTTGCCATGGCAGTCTTCGCGCCGTGGGTCGCCCCCTATGACCCCATCGCCCTGAACGTAAAGGAAAAATTCCTGACCCCATCGGCGCTGCATTGGGCCGGGACTGACCACCTTGGCCGCGATCTTCTGTCCCGCATCATCTGGGGCGCGCGGCTGGCCTTGGGCATCTCGATGACTTCGGTCGGCATCGCCGGGGCGCTGGGGCTGATGCTGGGGCTGGTGGCAGGCTACGGGCCGCGCTGGCTGGACAGCCTGCTGGTTCTGGTCTTCGACAGCATGTCGTCGCTGCCGATGATCTTCTTTGCGCTGGCCGTGATCACCGTGCTGGGGCCGGGGACGGCGACGCTGATCCTGGTGATCGTGCTAGTCTCGTTCCCCTCCTACGCCCGCCTGATCCGCACCCAGACCCTGACGCTGGCCGGGGCCGATTACATCCTGGCCGAAAAGGCGATGGGTGCGGGGGCTGGGCAGATCATCTTCATCCACCTTCTGCCCAACGTGGTTGGCCCGCTGGTGATCCTGATCTGCATGGACATTCCCGTGGTCATCATGCTGGAGGCAGGGCTTTCCTACCTCAACCTTGGGGTCAAGCCGCCGTCGCCGTCCTGGGGCAACATCCTGGCCGAGGGCTACAATTCCCTGCGCCAGGCCCCGCATGTGGTGATCGTCGCGGGTATCCCGCTGGTGCTGGCGACGCTTGGCTTCACCTTCCTTGGCGAAGGCCTGCGCGACGTCCTTGACCCGCGCGGCGCAGGGCGGAGATGGGGATGACGCTCCTTCAGGTCCAGAACCTTTCTGTCACCTACCCCGCGCCGACCGGGGCCGTGCAGGCCGTGCGCGACGTGTCGCTGGACGTCGCGCGGGGCGAGGTTCTGGGCATCGTCGGCGAAAGCGGCTGCGGCAAGTCCACCCTTGCGGCGGCGCTGATCAACCTTTTGGCCCCTGGCGCGCGGGTCACCCAGGGGGCGATCCGGCTGAACGGGACCGACATCCTGACCTTGCCGAAACCCGCCCAACGGGCGCTGCGGGGCCGGTCGATGGCGATGGTGTTTCAGGACCCGATGACCGCCTTCAACCCGGTCCTGACCATTGGCAGCCAACTCGCCGATTTCGCGGGCGCGCATGACCCCAGCCGCGCCGCGCCCGCGCTTTTGTCGGCCATGCTGGCCCGTGTCGGCATCCCCGACCCCAAGGCCTGCCTGAACCGCTACCCGCATGAGCTTTCGGGCGGGATGCGCCAGCGCGTCGCCATCGCGGCGGCGCTTCTGATGCAGCCCGATGTCCTGATCGCCGATGAACCCACCACCGCGCTTGATGTGACGATGGAGGCGCAGATCATCCACCTCCTCCGCGACCTGCGGACCACGTTTGACGGGGCGATCGTGATCGTCACCCACCACCTTGGCGTCATTGCCGAGCTGTGTGACCGGGTGGCCGTCATGTACGCGGGCGAAGTGGTCGAGGATGGCCCGGCGGACGCCATCTTCCACGCGCCCCAGCACCCCTATACCCGTGCGCTTCTGGCCTGTGACCCGGCGGTGGTGGAACCTTCGACCGGCCGCCTGCCCACCATCGGCGGCCGCATCCCGGACCTTGCCAACCTGCCCCCCGGCTGCGCCTTCCTGCCGCGCTGCGCCTTGGCCTTGCCGGAATGCCGAACGCCCGTCCCCCGCCACCGCCCCGCGCCGGATCGCTCTGTGCTGTGTCACAGGGGGACTGCATGACCACGAATCCTCTGGTTTCCAGATCCTTAACGCCCACAGCTAACAACCTGATTTCGTTTAATAATCGTGATTTGCCCACTGTGGGCACTCCGGTTCTGGACCTTCAGAACCTGTCCGTCGACCTGCCGCTCGGCGGCTTCCTCTCCCGCGCGCGCCTGCCGATCCTGCAGGACATCTCGCTGTCGGTCGGGCGCGGGGAAAGCCTGGCGCTGGTCGGGGAAAGCGGGTCCGGCAAGACCACCCTCGCCCGCGCCGTGATGGGGCTGCAGGCGGTGACCTCGGGCCGCGTCCTGTTCGACGGCCAGCCGGTCACCGACCTCGCCCGCCTCCGCCGCGACGCCGCGATGATGTTCCAGGACGCGACCGCCTCGCTTTCCCCCCGGCTGACCGTGGGCAGCCTGATCACCGAACCCTTCCGCATCCACCGCCAGCCCCTGCCCGATCCCGCCCGCACCGCCCGCGACCTTCTGGCCACCGTGGGCCTGCCCCCCGCCATCGCCGACCGCTACCCGCACGAGCTGTCGGGCGGCCAGGCCCGCCGCGTCGGCGTCGCCCGCGCCCTGGCCCTGAAGCCCCGCCTGGTGATCGCGGATGAGCCCACCGCCGGCCTTGATGTCTCGGTCCAGGCCGAGGTCCTGAACCTGATGGCCGACCTGCGCCGTGACATGGGGCTGGCCTACCTGATCATCACTCACAACCTCGCCCTCGTCCGCCACGTCGCTGACCGGATCGCGGTCCTTTACCTTGGCCGTGTGGTCGAGGAAGGCCCGACCGCCCAGGTCTTCGCCGCCCCCGCCCACCCCTACACCGCCAGCCTGATCGCCGCCGAGCCAAAGCCCGACCCCCGCCAGCGCCGCGCCGATCTGGCGATCCGGGGCGAGGTGCCGTCCGTCCTGCGTCGACCCAAGGGCTGCGAGTTTCACACCCGCTGCCCCTTGGTGCAGGACCTCTGCCGCCAGACCGCCCCGCAGCTTTACCCCACGGCCCCGGACCGCAAGGCCCGCTGCCACTTTGCCAATCAACAAACTCAGGGAGAACATCATGCAGTGGACCACTGACAGACGCAGTTTCCTCCGCCTTGCCGGGACCAGCCTTGCCGCCGCCGCCGCCATGCCCCGCTTTGCCTGGGCGGCCGAGGGCAGCACGCTCCGCCTGCGGGTCGGCGCGGATTTCCAGGTCCTCGACCCGTTCGGGATCATTGGCGAGCTGGACGACATCATCCCGCGCTGCACCAATGTCACCCTTGTCCGGCTGGGCGACATGCGGGACGGCAACCAGCTGCGGCCCTGGGCTGCAGAAAAGTTCGACTGGCTGGACGACACCCGCATC
>JAKQLM010000601.1 GCA_029567145.1 Pseudomonadota bacterium | reverse complement strand
GGCGTGTCCGGCGCGGCGGATGGGTATTTCCGGATGAAGGGCGAGGTCGCGGCGACGCTGCTGCACCTGGCCCCCGGTTTCGGCAATGCCTTTGCCAACCTGCACAACGCCCGGAAGGCGCAGTCGGGCGTCTTGAACATCATGGGCGACCATGCCGACTATCACCTGCGGTTCGAGGCCCCGCTGAAGGGCGACACGGTGGGGATATCCCGGACGGTGTCGCACTGGACGCGGGTCTGTTCGGAACCGGGCCGGGTGGCCAGCGATGCCGCCGATGCAGTGCAGGCAGCGCGGGCCGGGAACGGCCAGATCGCGACGCTGATCCTGCCCGCCAACATGGCGTGGGCTGAGGCTGTGGGGCAGGCCGTTGCCCCGCCACCGCCCGCCTTGCGCCGTCCCTTGGACAGCGAGATCGCCGCCGCCGCCAAGGCCCTGCGCCAGCCGGGCGCGGTGCTGCTGGTGGATGGCCCGGCGCTGTGGTCCGACCTTGGGTTGCTGGCCAAGCGTCTGACCAAGGCGGCGGGGGCGCGGCTGATGCAGCCGTTCTTTGCCGCCCGGTTTCGGCGCGGGGCTGGCGCGGTCAGGATCGAGCGGATGGCCTACCGGATCGAGGACAACCTTGCCCTGCTGAAGGGCGCCCCGGCGCTGGTCCTGTGCGGGACCACCCGCCCCGCCGGGTTCTTTGCCTATCCCGGCAGGCCGTCCACCCCCGATGACCCGGACACCCGGCTGATCGACCTGTGCAGCCGGGACATGGATATTGCCTGGACCCTGCAGGCGCTGGCCGACGACCTGGGCGAGGCAAAGCTGGAGGCAGATGATTTCGTCTCCCTGGCCGTCCCGCCCCTGCCGTCGGGTCCGATCACGCTGGAAAAGGTCGGCCAGTCGGTCGCGGCACACCTGCCCGCGGATGCGGTGATCGTCGATGAGGGGATCACCTCGTCCGCCCCGCTGGCCCCGGCCTTGCGGCAGGCGGCGGGGCATGACGTGCTGACGATCACCGGGGGCTCGATCGGCTTTGGCCTGCCGAACGCGGTGGGGGCTGCCGTGGCCTGCCCGGACCGCAAGGTCGTGGTGCTGGAGGGTGACGGGTCGGGGATGTACACCCTGCAGTCGCTGTGGACCATGGCGCGCGAGGGGCTGGATGTGACGGTGCTGGTCTTTGCCAACCGGGGCTACCAGATCCTGCGCGAGGAGATGGCGGCGATGGGCGAGGAGATGGGCCGCAACGCGGTCCGGATGTTCGACGTGGTCGAGCCGTCGCTGGACTGGGTCGCGCTGGCCAAGGGGCACGGGGTCGAGGGGGTCCGGGTGACCGACATGGCCGGGTTCAACGCGGCCTTCAAGGGGGCGATGGGGCAGCGGGGGCCACGGCTGATCGAGGTGGTCTGCTGACGGGCCGGGCCAGGGTGTCCACAGTGGACAAAACTGGCAATGGAAATGATTTCAATGTGTTGTCTGCGGGCGTTTACCCGATCTTAAGACCTGACCACACCCCAGGACGGATCAATCCGCCACCGGATTCAGCGCCTTGTTGTAGGGGTGCCAGTCGGTGATGTCGGGATAGTGCCGCTTGCGCCAGGCCTTGACGCGGCGGTTCATCAGCCGCTTCCACAAGGGCGGGACCATCGCGGCCATGGTCATCAGCGGATAGCCGTAGGGCAGTTGCGGGGCCTGAGCCTCGGGATAGGTCTGCAGCAACGGGAAACGGCGGTCGGGTTTGTAGTGGTGGTCCGAATGGCGCTGGAGGTTGATCAGCAGCCAGTTTGACGCGCGATGTTCGGCGTTCCAGCTGTGGCGGGGCAGGACATGTTCGTATTTGCCTGCGCCCAGATGACGGCGGGTCAGGCCGTAATGTTCAATGTAGTTCACCAGCTCTAGCTGCCAGATCGCGGTGAAAGCCTGCACCAGGAACAGGCCCAGCCCGACCCAGCCGCCCAACATCAGCGCCAGCAGCAGCATCCCCGCCTGCAGCGCGGCATAGCGCCAGAACGGGTTGGAGCGGTGCGACCACTTCAGGCCGCGCCGGGCGAGCATGGCCGCCTCGGCTTTCCAGGCGGATTGCGGGCACTGACGCAGGACGCGGGGGAAAAAGCGGTGGAAGCCTTCGTTGTAGCGCGCCGTCACCGGGTCGCGGGGGGTGCCGACATGGATGTGATGCACCCGCAGGTGTTCGGAACGGAAGTGCGAATACAGGACCATCGACAAAAGCAGATCGGCCAGCCAGCGTTCCAGCCGCGAGGTCTGGTGCATCAGTTCATGCGCGTAGGTGATCCCGATGGTGCCGGACACGACGCCCATGCCGAAGAAGAGCGCCACCTTCTCTCCTCCGTCCAGATGCGCGGCGCGGGGGACATACCACAGCATGACGACCAGCAGCGTGGCCTGCACCGGGACCCACAGCAGAGTGATGGCGCGATGCCAGGTCAGGCGTGAGGCATCGGTCTGGGGATCGGGGTTGTCGGTGTTCAGGCCGGTCAGCGCGTCCATCAGCGTGAACAGCCACCACGTCGACAGCGGCAACAGCGCGACGGTCCAGCCGCCCTGCACCATGCCAAGGACGGCCAGCGGCGGCAGGCACAGCGACAGCCAGAACGGCAGGGCATGAGGAAGGCGGGTCATTGCAGCAGTCTAGCGGAACGCGGCGCGGTCTCAACTGTCCATGGCGTCGCGGGGGATCGGCGTTGGGTCAAGGGCGGGGTGGGCAAGGTCCCAGGCCTTGCGCATGACGGTCGGCAGGTCCGAGGGGCGCAGGTGCGGCGTCCAGTCGCCCCGCGTCACCGGCCCGTCGATCCGGGCGACCATGACCCGCAGGATCAGGTGGAAATGGGTGAAGGTGTGGCGCACCTCGCCCAGATCCTGCCAGTCGGCGGGGGCCGGGGCGTCGCCGCCCGCGCCGTCCCAGCCGTCGCCGGGCAAGCCCAGCATCCCGCCCAAAAGGCCGCGTTCGGGCCGCCGCTCCAGCAGGACCGCGCCGTCGCGGTGACCCAGCCAGACGATGCCGCTGCGCACCGGCTTTGCCGTCTTGGGCAGTTTTCGGGGCAGATCGGCCTGCACCCCGGCCCGTCGCGCCCTGCATGAAAGGCTCCACGGGCAGATGCCGCAGGCCGGGCTGCGCGGGGTGCAGATCGTGGCACCGAGGTCCATCACCGCCTGAGCGTGGTCGCCGGGGCGCTGGGCCGGGGTCAGGCGTTCGGCCAGCGCGGTGAGGTCCGCTTTCGCGGCGGGCAGCGGGGTTTCGACGCGGAACATGCGGGACATCACCCGTTCGACGTTGCCATCGACCACGGTTGCCGGTTCGTCATGGGCAATCGCCGCGATGGCGCTGGCGGTGTAGGGGCCGATCCCCGGCAGGGTCAGCAGGCCCGCGCGCGTGGTCGGGAACTGCCCGCCATGATCGGCCACCACGGCGCGCGCGCATTTGAGCAGGTTGCGCGCCCGGGCATAGTAGCCAAGCCCCGCCCATTCGCCCATGACCTCGGCATCCGGGGCCGCTGCCAAAGCCGCAACCGTTGGCCAGCGCGCGGTGAAGCGGTGGAAATAGTCCTTTACGGCGGCGACGGTGGTCTGCTGCAGCATCACCTCGGACAGCCAGACGCGGTAGGGGTCGGGGCGCACCCCTGCGGCGCGGTCCTGGGGCGAGACACGCCACGGCATCACCCGGGCATGGGCGTCGTACCAGCCAAGCAGTTGGCGGCCTAGGGATTCGGGGCTGTCCTGCATCGGATGCAAGAATAGCGGCCCAAAGCGGGGCGACCAGTGCCTGCATCACCCCCGAATGACGCAATCTTTATGTCCGTGGCGGCCGATGCCACTGGCGGGCGGGGCCGCCTGCGATAGAATGGGGGCAGGAAAGGCTGGCCCCGGCACGAATGCATGGCGAAGACACCCGTCACCCCCCCTTCGGCAGAACACCGCAGACGCGGGTTTGAACCGGCTTTCGGGCTGATGAAGACGGCTGTGCGCCATGCCGGTGAGGCGCGGGGCTTTGCGGTGGCGCGGCTTCTGACGCATTGGGCCGAAGTGGTGGGCGAGGATCTGGCGCGAAAGACCCGCCCGGTGAAGATTTCCTATGGCAAGGGCGCGATGGGTGCCACGCTGACCGTGCTGGTCAAGGCGACCGAAGCGCCGATGATCCAGATGGCGCTGCCGCAACTGAAGGACCGGGTGAACGCGGTCTATGGCTATGCCGCCGTCAACCACATCCACCTGACCCAGACCGCCGCCACCGGCTTTGCCGACGGCCAGGCCGAGTTCACCCCCGCCCCGAAAGCAGCGCCCCGCCTTGACCCCGCGATTGCCGCGCAGGCGCAGGTGGTGGCCGAGGGCGTTGCCGACCCCGGCCTGCGGACTGCGCTTGAACAGCTGGCGCAAAACATCTTAACTCGCCCCCGACCGTGATCGGCGTGATGAAAAAGGACCCGACCCCATGTTGAAACTGAACCGCCGCGCGATGATTGCGCTTGCCGCCGCCGCGACTGCCGCGATTTCCCCGGCGCTGGCGCAGGAAACGACGACCGCGACCACAGCGGGCGTTCCGGGCGATTTCTCGCTGGGCTCGCCGGATGCGCCGGTGAAGATCGTCGAATATGCCAGCTTTACCTGCCCGCATTGCGCGCATTTCCATGAAACGGTCTTCAAGACGCTGAAGACCGACTACATCGACACCGGCAAGGTCCAGTTCACCCTGCGTGAAGTGTATTTCGACCGCTACGGGTTGTGGGCCGCGATGGTCGCGCGCTGTGGCGGCGACATGCGCTATTTCGGCATCCATGACATGCTGTTTTCGCAACAGCAGGACTGGGCCGCGTCGCAGGACCCGACCGAGGTGGTGGGCAAGCTGAAGACGATCGGGCTGACTGCCGGGCTGGACCAGGCCGCGCTGGACACCTGCCTGAACGACCAGGCCCAGGCCGAGGCGCTGATCAAGCAGTTCGAGACGAATATGGCCGCGGATGGGGTCAAGGGCACGCCGACGATCTTTGTCAACGGCACCAACGTGGGCAATCCGGGCTATGACGACCTGAAGGCCGCCATCGAAGCCGAACTGGCCAAATAACATGACCGCCCCCCTGGACGGCATCCGCGTCATCGAACTGGCGCGGATTCTGGCTGGCCCCTGGGCCGGGCAGACCCTGGCCGACCTTGGGGCCGACGTGATAAAGGTCGAGGCCCCGGAAGGCGACGATACGCGGCGCTGGGGGCCTCCGTTCATTCAGGCGGGCGGCGAAAAGACCGCCGCCTATTTCCACGCGACCAACCGGGGCAAGCGCGGCATCACCTGCGATTTCCGCACGCCCGAGGGGCAGGAGACTGTCCGCCGACTGGTGGCCGACGCCGATGTGGTGATCGAGAACTTCAAGGTCGGGGGCCTGGAAAAGTACGGGCTGGACTATGCCAGCCTGCGGCAGGTGAACCCCCGGCTGGTCTATTGCAGCATCACCGGCTTTGGTCAGGACGGCCCCTACGCCCATCGCGCGGGGTATGATTTCATCATCCAGGGCATGTCCGGGCTGATGTCGGTCACCGGCCCTGCCGATGGCCAGCCGCAGAAGGTGGGCGTCGCGGTGACGGACGTCTTCACCGGCGTCTATGCGGCGACCGCTATCCTTGCGGCGCTGGTGCAGCGCGGGCGGACCGGCGAGGGCTAGCACATCGACATGGCGCTGATGGATGTGGCGACCAGCATCATGGCCAATCAGGCGATGAACTATCTGGCGTCCGGCAAGGCCCCCGGCCTGATGGGCAACGCGCACCCCAACCTTGCGCCCTATGCGGTCTTTGACTGCAAGGATGGCTGGCTGATCCTGGCGACCGGCAATGACGGGCAATACCAGCGGCTGTGCAAGATCCTGGGCCTTCCCGACATGGCCACCGCGCCCGAGTTCCTGACCAACGCCGACCGGGTGAAGAACCGCGCCGCGATGACCGACCGGATCACCGCCGCGACGAAGGGCTGGGCCAAGGCCGACCTTCTGGCCGCCTGCGAGGCGGAGGGCGTGCCGGCCGGGCCGATCAACGACATGGCCGAGGTCTTTGCCGACCCGCAGGTCGTGGCACGCGGGATGCAGATCGCACCCGAGGGCCTGCCGGGGGTGCGCAGCCCGATGAGCTTTTCGGGGGCCGAACTGTCTCTGGACCGCCCCGCGCCACGGTTGGGTCAGCATCAGGACGAGGTGTTGCGCGCGATTGGTTGACCGGGGGCCACCGGAATTTTCAAAAATTCCGGACCGGAGCCTTTGAAGGCTCCGACACGATTTCTTCAAAGAAATCGGTCTCTTAAAGCCCCAGCCGGTCGATTGCGGCGTCCAGCGGTGCCCAATCCTTGATCTTCAGCCGCACCACCAGCGTCAGCACCCTGGACCGCCAGGCCGGGGGCAGGCGGGCGGCGTCTTTCTCGGTCGTCACCAGTTGCGCGTCCGCCGCCGCCGCTTCAGCCTCCAGCCGTCGCA
>JAKQLM010000724.1 GCA_029567145.1 Pseudomonadota bacterium | reverse complement strand
CTTGCGCGATCAGCGTCAGCGTTTCCGCCGTCATCCGCACCGCCCCCACCGCCACGGCCACACGGTCACTGACCGGCTTGCCCGAGACATCAACCATATGGGCCTGACCCCGGTCGTCGAAGTGGGACAGTCCTAGTTTGGCCGGGCCGCTCACAGCCCATCCTGTGCGGTCAAGGGGTGGGACAGGATCGCCCGCGTCGCTGCGGCCACATCGGACTGCCGCATCAGGCTTTCGCCGATCAGGAAGCAGCGCGCGCCGTATTGGGCAAGGTCGGCCAGGTCATCCGGGGTGTAAAGCCCGCTTTCCGCGACGATCAGCCGGTTTTCCGGCACCCGGCGGGCCAGGTCCCGCGTGGTGTCCAGCGACACCTCGAACGTGTGCAGGTTGCGGTTGTTGATCCCGATCAGCGGCGATTTCAGCCGGGCGGCCCGGTCCAGTTCGGCGGCGTCATGCACCTCGATCAGCACGTCCATGCCAAGCGCCAGCGCCGCATCTTCCAGTTCGGCGGCCTGCGTGTCGTCCAGCGAGGCCATGATCAGCAGGATGCAGTCGGCGTTCAGCGCGCGGGACTGGGTGATCTGGATCGGGTCATAGACGAAATCCTTGCGCAGGCAGGGCAGGTTGACGGCCGCATGCGCCTGGACCAGATAGTCGTCCGCGCCCTGAAAGCTGGGGCCGTCGGTCAGCACCGACAGGCAGGTCGCGCCTCCCGCCTCATAGGCCTGGGCCAGCGCCGGAGGGTCAAAATCGGCGCGGATCAGGCCCTTGGACGGGCTGGCCTTCTTGATTTCGGCGATCAGACCATAGCCCGTCGCTGCCGCCTCGCGCAGGGCGCGGGCAAAGCCGCGCGGCGGGGCGGCGGCGCGGGCGGCGGTCTCCAGATCGGCCAGCGAACGGGACGCCTTCAGCGCGGCGACCTCTTCCAGCTTGTAGGCCTTGATGCGGTCAAGGATCGTGCTCATGGGTCCCTTTCAGGCGTTGGTCAGCTGGGCAAGCGCCTGGACCTTGGCGCGGGCGGCCCCGGAATCAATCGCCGTCCGGGCCAACGCGACACCCTCGGTCAGGGTTCCCACCTTGTCGGCCACGACCAGGGCGGCGGCGGCGTTCAACAGGACCGCGTCGCGATAGGCCCCGGGCGCCCCGTCCAGAAGCGCGCGGAACGCCACGGCGTTTTCGGCCGGCGTGCCGCCCAGGATCGCGTCGAACGGATGCGGCGTCAGGCCCGCATCTTCGGGGTGGAGGATGAAGTCGCGGACCGCGCCGCCTTCCAGCGCCGAAACGCTGGTCGCGCCGCAGATGCTGATTTCGTCGGTGCCGTCCGCGCCGTGGACCAGCCATGCCTTTTCCGACCCCAGGGCCAGCAGCGTTTCGGCCATCGGCCGGATCAGCGCGGCCGAGAACGCCCCGGTCAACTGGCGCTTGACCCCGGCGGGGTTGGTCAGCGGGCCAAGGATGTTGAAGATCGTCCGCGTCCCCAGCTCGGCCCGGACCGGCATGACATGGCGGATCGCGGGGTGGTGCATCGGGGCCATCATGAAGCCGATCCCGGCCTGGGCAAGGCAGCGCTCTACCACCTCCGGGCCGATCATCACGTTCAGGCCCATCTCGGTCAGCGCGTCCGCAGCCCCGGATTTCGACGACAGGTTGCGGTTGCCGTGCTTGGCCACCACGACGCCTGCACCCGCCACGACAAAGGCGGTGGCGGTCGAGATGTTCAGCGTGCCCTTGCCGTCGCCGCCGGTGCCGACAATGTCGATCGCGCCCGGCGGGGCCTGCACCGGATTGCATTTCGACCGCATCACCGATGCGGCGGCGGCGTATTCGTCGACCGTCTCGCCCCTTGTGCGCAGCGCCATCAGGAACCCGCCCATCTGCGCCGGGGTGCCCTGGCCTTCGAACAGCGCGTCAAAGGCGGCTTCGGCTTCGACGCGGGTCAGCGGGCGGCTGGCGGCGATGCCGATCAGGGGTTTCAGCACGTCGCTCATGCCGGGACCTTGGCGTTCGCTTCGTCCAGGAAGTTGCGCAAAAGCTGGTGGCCGTGTTCCGAGGCGATGGATTCCGGGTGGAACTGCACGCCTTCGATCAGCAGCTTGCGGTGCCGCAGGCCCATGATCGTGCCATCTTCCAGCCAGGCGGTGACCTCCAGCTCGGCCGGCAGGGTGTCGCGGTCCACGACAAGGGAATGATAGCGCGTCGCCTGGAAGGGCGAGGGCAGGCCACGGAACACGCCTTTGCCGGAATGGTGCATGGTGCCCATCTTGCCGTGGACGATCTCGTGGCAGCGGACGACCTTGCCGCCGAACGCCTCACCGATCGTCTGGTGGCCAAGGCAGACACCAAGGAGCGGGATGCCCGCGGTGGCGGCGGCCCGCGTCAGGGGCAGGCAGATCCCGGCGGCAGCGGGGTCGCAGGGGCCGGGCGACAGCACGATGACCGAAGGCGCCATCGCGATCACATCCTGGACCTGCAACGCGTCGTTCCGTTTCACGACGACGTCCGCGCCAAGCTCGCCCAGGTAGTGGACGAGGTTGTAGGTAAAGCTGTCGTAGTTGTCGATCAGGAGGAGCATCGGTTTCCCCGGGGGCGGCTACCGGCTGGTTATCGCCGATAGGGCGGACGGTGTAAACCGGGGTTGGGGCGGGGCTGCCCACGCGTGGGCGCATTTCCCGGCGTGGGAAATCAAGGGGTTGGTCGGGGGCGTTCCCTTCGGCTTGACCAGCAGGGCGGCTTTTCGCTTCCTTTGCTTGCTCTTTGCGCGGGCCGCCGACGAGCGACCGAAGGAAGCAAGGAGGTGTCAGTCGTGGTGGACCAGGTCGTCTTCGGCCAGATAGCAGCCGGTTTCCACCGCG
>JAKQLM010000585.1 GCA_029567145.1 Pseudomonadota bacterium | reverse complement strand
TTTGGCGAGGGGGTGGTGAACGGGGCGCTGACCGCCCGCGTCGGGGTTGCAGCGATGGAGCTTTGCCGTCCCTTGCCCTTTGCCGCGCTGGAAAAGCCGGGAGTGTCGGCGCTGGTTGGTCGGGCGCTGGCGGGGCTGGTGTCGCGCGGCTAGACCCGCTCGGCGACCCTGACGGGCGCTTCTCGCTGCCGAAGACTGCCGTCAGGCTGGATGAGGGGTTCTTGCGGGACGAAGAAGACGGGGGCGCTTCGCCCCCCACGCCCTTGGTCTTTTCAAGACCAAGGGCTTCCCCCCGAGGATATTTGGGGAAGAGAAAGCGTGATGGCGGGCGGCGGTCCTAGCGGAACTTGTCCATAAGCTTTTGCATCGCGCTGCGGCTGTCGGGTTCGGCGATGGGATCGGCGGGCGTTGAGGGCGCGAGACCCTGGGTCTTGGTCTTTTCCGAGGTGGTCGAGGACCGGGGCGGCGCGGTGCGCAAGGCGACCGCGTTCATGAACTTCTGGCCGTCGCCTTCGGCCAAGGCCGGAGCGCCGTCGGAAATGCCGCGGAGCAGGTCTTCCAGCCAGTCCTGATCTGCCTTGGCGAAGTCATGCAGAACATAGGCCGCGACGGCGTCTTTCACGCCGGGATGGCCGATGCCAAGGCGGACGCGGGCATAAGCCTCGCCCAGGTGGCCGTGGATCGAGCGCAGGCCGTTATGCCCGGCGTGGCCACCGCCCTGTTTCAGGCGCAGTTTGCCGGGGGCAAGGTCAAGTTCGTCATGGAAGACGGTCACATCGGCAAGCGGCAGCTTCCAGAAGGCAAGGGCGGCCTGCACCGACTGGCCCGACAGGTTCATGAAGGTTTCGGGTTTGAGAAGGGCGACCTTTTCGGTCCCGAGGCGGCCTTCGGCGACAAGGCCCTGAAACGCCTTGCGCCAGGGGGTGAAGCCATGGTCGGCGGCGATGCGGTCAAGCGCCATGAAACCGATGTTGTGCCGGTTTCCGGCATATTTCGCGCCCGGATTGCCAAGTCCTACGAACAGCTTCACGGTGATCCCCGGTCTTGCCGGGCCAGTCCCGGTTCGGTTGGTATAGCGGTCGGGAGGGGGCGGCTCAACCGGCCCCGGAAAAGCGAACGGGGGACCCGAAGGCCCCCCGCGCTGGTTTCGACTGGCAGATGCCTTAAGCGGTTGCTTCGTCTTCGACGGCAGCCAGACCCGCAGGGGCGGCCACGTTGGCGATCACGAAATTCCGGGCGATCGTGGGTTTGACCCCAGCCGGAAGCTCGATGTCGTTGATGTGGATGACGTCGCC
>JAKQLM010000581.1 GCA_029567145.1 Pseudomonadota bacterium | reverse complement strand
GGCCAGAACCGCTTTACCCGCGAGCTGGAGGAATGGCTGTCCTCGATCACAAGGATCAGCTTTTCCGGGGATGGCGACAGCGGCGACCAGTCGGCGGTCGGCGCGATGATTGATCACATGGCCATGCAGGTCGAACAGCTGCACCTGATGCACGAACAGGCCGAAGCCGGCCGTGCCGCGTTCGAGCAACGGATCGCCGACCTGTCCGAGGCGCTGGGCCGCCTGGGGGACCGACCGGCGGACGATGGCAGCCAGACCGCCGTCCTGCGCCGGATCGCCGACGGGCAGGACCGGCTGATCGCCACCCTGTCCGCCGATGGCGCTGGCGGCAGCGATGCCGAAAGCCGGATGCGGCTGCGGTCGATCGACGTGCAACTGCTTCGTATCCTTGAGGAAATGTCGGCCGGGCGGCAAGAAAGCATGGCCGACCTGCGCGCCGACCTTGTGGCGCTGACGGCCGCCGTCCGGCAATTGGCGCGCAGCGGGTCGCGCTGATGCAACGGACCCGACGTCGCGATTCGTCGATCATCTGGCCGGGGTTCGTCGATGCGGTGACGACGCTTCTGATGGTGCTGATGTTCGTGCTGACCATCTTCACCATCATGCAGTCGGTCCTGCGCGACCAGTTGACGACGCAGGACACCGAACTGGACGAACTCGCCGCTCAGGTCGCCGATCTGGCCGGGGCGCTGGGTCTGGAACGCGACCGCGCCAGCACCCTGCAGGCCGAGATCGGCACCCTGCGCGCGGGCCTTGCCGCCGCCCTGGCCGAAGGTGAACGCCAGTCGGGCGTGATCGCCGGGCTGACCGCCGATCTTGCCGCGCGTGAAGGCGAACTGGCCGCCGCCGCCACCCGGATCACCGATTTTGAGGCTCAGGTCGCCGCCCTGATCATCGACCGCGACACCGCGCGCGGAGAGGTGGCTGCCCTGACCGCCACGCAGGACCGCCTGCTGACCGAGGCTGAAGCGATGACCCTGGCCCTGGCCACCGCCCGGAAAGAGATCGACGCCGGGGCCGAGGCCGCCCGCCTTGCCGCCTCGCGCCGTGAGGCGCTGGAGGCGCTGATCGCCGACCTGCGCCGTCGGGGCGAAATTTCCGAGGCTGCGCGTCTGGAAACCGAAACCGCCCTGACCGAGGCCGAGGCCACCCGCCTGGCCGATGCCGCAGCCCTTGCCGCCCTGCGCGACCGGCTGGCCGGGGCCGACACCGAACTGACCGCGATGACCTTGGCGCTGGAAGCCGAACGCAAGCGGGCCGAGGAAACGCTGACCCTGCTTGCCGCCGCCCGTGTGGCCGCCGAAGGCGCCGAAACCAAGGACGCCGCGCTGGCCGCAGCCGAGGCCACCTTGCTGGCCGAGCAGGAAAAGGCCCTTGCCGCCGCGCGCGAGGTTGAACTGCTGAACCAGCAGATCGCCGCCCTGCGCGGCCAGTTGGGCAGCCTGCAGCAGGTGCTGGACGACGCCGCCGCCAAGGATGCCGCGGCCCAGGTGCAGCTCGACAGTCTGGGCACGGAACTGAACGCCGCCCTGGCGCAGGTCGCCGCCGAACAGAAGCGCCGGGCCGAACTCGAATCCGCCGAAGCCGCCCGGTTGGCTGCTGAAAACAAGGATCTCGCCCGCTTCCGGTCGGAATTCTTTGGCCAGCTTTCCACCCTTCTGCAAGGCCGCGAGGGCGTGCGCGTCGTGGGCGACCGCTTTGTCTTTTCCAGCGAGGTGCTGTTCACCGCCGGGTCCGCCGACCTTGCCCCCGAAGGCCGCGCGCAGATCGCCAGCGTGGTCGGCATCCTGGACGACGTGCGCGGCAACATCCCCGACGGGATCGACTGGATCATCCGGGTCGACGGCCATACCGACAACGTGCCGCTGTCTGGCGGGGGGGCCTTTGCCGACAACTGGGAGTTGAGCCAGGCCCGCGCGCTGTCGGTCGTGCGCTTCATGCAGGACGAACTGGGCTTTCCCCCCGACCGGATGGCCGCGACCGGCTTTGGCGAATACCGCCCGGTGGCTGTGGGGGATGACGAAGCCGCCCGCGCGCAGAACCGCCGGATCGAGCTGAAGCTGACCGAGCGCTGACGCCGCACCAATCCGTGACTAGGGGCGGATGATTTCCGTGCTAGACTGCCAGAAGTTGAGTGCTTGCAGTCGTTGCCACCGGGTCACCCCAAGGCAGGACCGGCCAGGGGGCCCCCGAACGAAAGGTTCGCTGATGCCCAAGACAATCGGAAACCCGCTTTCCTGGACGATGGGCGCGCTAGGCTCGGCCGCGCGCTATTCGGCGGTGATCACCGCTCCGGCGGGGGCTGACCCCAGGGTCCGGCCCGAAACCCGGATCCTGATGCTGGAAGACCTGCGCCACGCCTTGCGCAAGGGCTGGGACGATCTGGCGGCGATGCGGTCGGACGTGATGTTCGCCTGCCTTCTGTATCCGCTGATGGGGGCGGTCCTGCTGGGGCTGGCGACGCAAGGCAACCTGACCCACCTTCTGTTCCCGGTCCTGTCCGGCTTTGCGCTGGTCGGCCCGGTCGCAGCGCTGGGGCTTTACGAGCTTAGCCGTCGGCGCGAGGCCGGGTTGCCGGTCAGTTGGGCCGCGATGTTCGATGTCCTGCGCTCGCCCCGGTTTCCCCGCATCGTGATGCTGGCGCTGGTCAACGGGGTGATCTTCATGGCCTGGCTCTTGCTGGCCGACGCGATCCATACCGCTACTCTGGGGGCCGACGCCCCGCGCGGGTTGGGGGTGTTCCTGAACGAGGTCGTGACCACCCCGGCAGGCTGGGCGATGGCGGTGATCGGGACCGGGGTCGGATTTGTGCTGGCGGCTTTGGTGCTGGCGGTCAGCGTGGTGTCGTTCCCGCTGCTTCTGGACCGCGATGTCAGCCTGCCGGTGGCGGTGATGACCTCGGTCCAGGTTGCGCGGGAAAACCCAGTGGTGATCGCCGCCTGGGGGCTGATCGTGGCAGTGGGGCTGGCGGTGGGGATCCTGCCGGTGTTGCTGGGGCTGATCGTGGTGCTGCCGGTGCTGGGCCACGCGACCTGGCATCTGTACCGGGCGGCGGTGGTCTGACCCGCCGCAAAGGAAAACCCCCGCCGAGGCGGGGGTTTTCCTTTGGTTTATTCGGCCGTCAGAAGGGGCGGCTTCTGCCCCGTCAGCCGGGGCTTCTGCGGCTCTTCGATGTCCAGCACGATGGCATCGTCGCGCACGTTGACCTTGACCACGCCACCCTTGACCAGCTTGCCGAACAGCAGTTCCTCGGCCAGCGGCTTCTTGATGTGCTCCTGGATCACCCGGCCCAAGGGACGCGCGCCCATCTTGTCGTCATAACCCTTGTCGCCCAGCCAAAGCGCGGCTTCGGGCGACAGCTCGATATGGACGTTGCGGTCCATCAGTTGCGCCTCCAGCTGCAGCACGAACTTTTCGACCACCTGCAGGATCACCTCGCGGCCCAGGGGGGCGAAGTTGATCACCGCGTCCAGACGGTTGCGGAATTCCGGCGTGAACGTCCGCTCGATCGCCGCCGTATCCTCACCCGTCCGGCGTTCGCGGCCAAAGCCGATGGCCGCCTGCGACTGTTCGCGCGCGCCCGCGTTCGAGGTCATGATCAGGATCACGTTGCGGAAATCCACCGTCCGGCCGTTGTGGTCGGTCAGCTTGCCGTGGTCCATCACCTGCAACAGGATGTTGTAGACATCCGGGTGCGCCTTTTCCATTTCGTCCAGAAGAAGGACGCAATGCGGGTGCTGGTCGATGCTGTCGGTCAGCATCCCGCCCTGGTCAAAGCCGACATAGCCGGGGGGCGCGCCGATCAGACGCGAAACCGCGTGCTTTTCCATGTATTCCGACATATCGAACCGGATCAGTTCCACCCCCAGGGACGAGGCAAGCTGCTTGGCCACCTCGGTCTTGCCGACCCCGGTCGGCCCGGCGAAAAGATAGTTGCCGATCGGCTTTTCGGGTTCCCGCAGGCCTGCACGCGCCAGCTTGATCGCGCTGCACAAAGCGGTGACCGCCTTGTCCTGGCCAAAGACCACGCGTTTCAGCGTCTTTTCCAGATCACGCAGGGTTTCGGCATCGTCCTTCGACACGGTCTTCGGCGGGATGCGGGCGATCTTGGCGACCACAGCCTCGATCTCTTTCACGCCCAGCGATTTCCGGCGCTTCGATTCCGTCACCAGATGCTGCGCCGCGCCCGCCTCGTCGATGACATCAATCGCCGAGTCCGGCAGCTTGCGGTCATTGATGTAGCGCGCGGCCAGTTCCACCGCCGCCTTGATCGCGTCGTTGGTGTATTTCAGGTCGTGGTGTTCTTCGAAATGCGGCTTCAGACCCATCAGGATCTTGATCGCATCCGGCACCGACGGCTCGTTCACGTCGATCTTCTGGAACCGGCGGCTCAACGCGCGGTCCTTTTCGAAATGCTGGCGGAATTCCTTGTAGGTGGTCGATCCCATGCAGCGCAGCTTGCCGCCCTGCAACGCGGGTTTCAGCAGGTTCGACGCATCCATCGCCCCGCCCGAGGTCGCGCCCGCGCCGATGACGGTATGGATTTCGTCGATGAACAGGATCGCGTCGGGGTGATCCTCCAGCTCTTTCATGACCTGCTTCAGCCGCTCTTCAAAGTCGCCGCGATACCGGGTCCCCGCCAGGAGCGCGCCCATGTCCAGACTGAAAATCGTCGCCTTGGACAGCACCTCGGGCGTTTCGCCATTGACGATTTTCCGCGCCAGCCCTTCGGCAATCGCGGTCTTGCCCACGCCGGGGTCGCCCACGAGAAGGGGGTTGTTCTTGCGACGGCGGCACAGGACCTGGATCGCCCGCTCCACCTCGGGTTCGCGGCCGATCAGGGGGTCGACGTCGCCCTTGCGCGCCTTGACGTTCAGATCGACGCAATACTTGGACAGGGCGGATTCCTTGGCCTCCCCCGCCTCGGCCTTGGGCGTCTCGTGCGGTTCGTCCGCGCCCTGGACGGGGCGGGCTTCACCATAGGACGGGTCCTTGGCCACGCCATGCGCGATGAAGTTCACCGCGTCATAACGGGTCATGTCCTGTTCCTGCAGGAAATAGGCCGCGTTCGATTCCCGTTCGGCGAAGATCGCGACCAGCACGTTCGCGCCGGTCACTTCGGTGCGGCCAGACGACTGGACATGGATCGCCGCGCGCTGGATCACGCGCTGGAAGGCGGCGGTCGGCACGGCCTCGGACCCTTCGACATCCGTCACCAGCGTCGACAGGTCGTCGTCGATGAAATCGGTCAGGGTTTTCTTCAGCTCGTCCAGATCCACCGCGCAGGCCTTCATCACGCGGGCCGCGTCGGGTTCGTCGATCAGGGCAAGCAGCAGATGTTCAAGCGTCGCCAGTTCATGGCGGCGCGAATTGGCAAGCGCCAGGGCGCTGTGGATGGCCTGCTCGAGCGTGGTCGAAAAAGATGGCACTTCAGTGCTCCTGTCCTGCGGGTCGGAGGGGGCGCGAAGGGCCCAAACCAACCGTGGCCTCATATGCTTAAAGTTCGGTTTTCTTTCCCGCACTTCAAGCGCAATTTTCCAGATTTAGGGGTTTCCCCCGGATCATCACGCCATTTGTGATATTCGGCGCCTAGAACCTGTCTTTTCTGGCCCGAATTTCGGTGAAAACCGTGACGTCGTCGGCATCCGG
>JAKQLM010000564.1 GCA_029567145.1 Pseudomonadota bacterium | reverse complement strand
CAACACGATCACGTCGGACGTGGCGGCGACCATCGAACAGGTGCAGCGGGCCGCTGTGGCGGGGGCCGATATCGTGCGGGTGTCGACCCCGGATGAGGCCAGCACAAGGGCGCTGCGCGAGATCGTGGCGGAAAGCCCGGTGCCGGTCGTGGCGGATATCCATTTTCACTATAAACGTGCGATCGAGGCGGCAGAGGCGGGGGCGGCCTGCCTGCGGATCAACCCCGGCAATATTGGCGATGCCAAGCGCGTGGCCGAGGTGGTGCGGGCGGCCAAGGACTATGGGTGCAGCATCCGGATCGGGGTGAATGCCGGGTCGCTGGAAAAGCACCTTCTGGACAAATACGGCGAGCCTTGCCCGGATGCGATGGTGGAATCGGGGCTGGATCACATCAAGCTGTTGCAGGACAACGACTTTCACGAATTCAAGATTTCTGTGAAGGCGTCGGACGTGTTCATGGCGGCGGCGGCCTATCAGCAGCTTGCCACCGTCACCGATGCGCCGATCCATCTGGGGATCACCGAAGCCGGGGGGCTGGTCTCGGGCACGGTGAAATCTGCCATCGGGCTTGGCAGCCTTCTGTGGTTCGGCATTGGCGACACGATCCGCGTCAGCCTGTCTGCGGACCCGGTGGAAGAGGTCAAGGTCGGCTTTGAAATCCTGAAATCGCTGGGCCTGCGGCACCGGGGGGTGACGATTATCTCGTGCCCTTCCTGCGCGCGGCAGGGGTTTGACGTGATCAAGACCGTCTCGGCGCTGGAAGAGCGGCTGGCGCATATCACCACTCCGCTTAGCCTGTCGATCATCGGCTGTGTGGTGAACGGGCCAGGCGAAGCGCTGATGACCGACATCGGCTTTACCGGCGGCGGCGCAGGTTCCGGCATGGTCTATCTGGCGGGCAAGCAAAGCCATAAGCTGGGCAATGACCGGATGATTGAGCACATCGTGGAACTGGTCGAAGAGAAGGCGGCGGCGCTGGACAAGGCGCAGCGCGAGGCGGCGGAGTAATGCAAAAGGCCCGCGCGATTGGCGCGGGCCTTCTTGCTTTGGCGGTTCAGCCCGCGCGCTGTTCGGCCACGACCTGCCGCATCGCATCGAGGGGCAAGTAGCCACGCAGGATCGTCTGATCGACCACGAAGGTTGGGGTGCCGCTGACCTGCATCGTCGATCCCAGGCTTTCATTGGCGGCAATCACCGCAGCAACCTCG
>JAKQLM010000524.1 GCA_029567145.1 Pseudomonadota bacterium | reverse complement strand
CCGTCGGCAAGGCTTGATTTTCCCCCGCCGTAGGGCCAGCCTTGGCCCCGGGACGTGGGAGAGTTTTGAAGATGTGGGATTTCAGCCTGTCCAGGGCCTTTGGCCTGATGCTGCGCACCTGGCCCTTCCTGCTGTTCCGGGCGGTGGTCTATTTCGGCATCGCCGCAGCCCTGGTCGTGGTGACGGGCACCGGCGCGGGTGTGGGCTATGGCGTGGGCATGTTCGGCGACGCAGAGTTTCAGGCGGGCAGCACGTTCTGGGGCGGCGCTGTCGGGTTCGGGCTGACGGCGGGGGTGGTCTTCTTCCTGCGCGACTATCTGCTGTACATGGTCAAGGCGGGCCACATCGCGGTTCTGGTCGAATTGCTGGACAACAGGCCGATCCCCGGCGGGCAGGGCCAGATCGCCTATGCCCGGACCATCGTGGCAGACCGGTTCGGCCAGGCCTCGGCGCTGTTCGCGCTGGACCAACTGGTCAAGGGGGTGATCAACGTGATCACCGGACTGACCGAGGGGCTTTTGTCCATCCTGCCGATCCCGGGCCTTGACCGGCTGATGGGCGCAGTGCGGGCCTATCTGCGGCTGGCGGTCGGGCTGGTGGACGAGGTGATCCTGGCCCATGCCATCCGCGAACGGTCCGACAACGCCTGGGAGGCGGCGCATGACGGGCTGGTCCTTTATGCCCAGAACGCGCGCCCGATGCTGGTCAATGCGGCCTGGCTGACGCTGATCACCTGGGTCCTTGCCTTTGTCGTCTTCGCCCTGATGATCGCTCCCGCCGCTGCGGTCGTCTGGCTGCTGCCCGGCGACAGCACCGCCGGCATGTTCATCTTTGCCGTCGTCTTTGCCTGGGCCGTGAAGGCCGCCGTGATCGAGCCCTTTGCCCTGGCCTGCCTGCTGCAGGTGTTCTTCAAGGTGACCGAGGGCCAAGTCCCGAAACCCGAATGGCGTGGCCGGTTGGCGCAGGCATCGACCAAGTTCCGCACGCTGGGGGAACGCGCGCTGAACTGGCGTCCGACCCCTGCGGCACAGGATGATGGCGCGGCTTAGGACTTTGCTGCGGCAAAGCGGCCAAATCCCTGACTTTGCGGCAAAGCCCCGTTGCGGGGTGGCGGCTTCTGTGGCAAGACTCGGGCAAGCGCAATCAAACCGATGAGTTCAGAATGAGCGAATTCTCCACCCGCCGCGTGATGATGGTGGATACGCAAGTCCGCCCGTCGGACGTGACCAAGTTCCCGATCATCGACGCGATGCTGTCCATCCCGCGTGAGGCCTATGTTCCCGCCGACCGGCGCGAGGCGGCCTATGTCGGCGAAAACCTGGTGCTTGCGCAGGGCCGGGTGATGCTGGAGGCGCGGACGCTGGCCAAGCTTCTGGACGCGCTGGACATTCAACCGGGCGAGATGGTCCTGGATCTGGGCTGCGGGCTTGGCTATTCGGCGGCGGTGATCGCGCGGCTGGCCGAAACCGTCGTGGCCGTCGAAGGCGACGAGGCGCTGGCAGCGGATGCGGTGCGGATCCTGTCGGAATGTGGCGTCGACAATGCCATCGTGGTCACCGGGCCGCTGGCGGCAGGGGCGGCGAAACACGCGCCCTATGACGTGATCACCATCGAAGGCGGGGTCGAAACCGTGCCTGCGTCCCTGTTGGCGCAGCTCAAGGACGGTGGCCGGATCGGCGCGATCTTCATGGAGGGCGCGGTCGGGACGGTGAAAGTTGGCTACAAGGCCGGCGATCAGGTCACCTGGCGCGCGGTCTTCAACGCGACGGCCCCGCTGCTGGACGGTTTCGCCCGTCCAAAGGCTTTCGTGCTTT
>JAKQLM010000513.1 GCA_029567145.1 Pseudomonadota bacterium | reverse complement strand
GAAGCACTCGGTCGCGCGGCTCATCGGCGCCCCTCCCGGCTACGTCGGCTATGAGGAAGGCGGTGCGCTGACGGAAGCGGTGCGGCGCCGGCCCTATCAGGTCGTGCTGTTCGACGAGGTCGAGAAGGCGCATCCGGACGTGTTCAACGTGCTGTTGCAGGTGCTGGATGACGGGCGGCTGACCGATGGTCAGGGCCGGACGGTGGACTTCAAGCAGACGCTGATCATCCTGACCTCGAACCTTGGGGCGCGGGCCTTGTCCGAGCTGCCGGAAGGGATGGATGCGGCCCATGCCAAGGCCGAGGTGATGGAGGCGGTCCGCCAGCACTTCCGGCCGGAATTCCTGAACCGTCTGGACGAGCAGATCATCTTTGACCGGCTGAACCGGGGCGACATGTCGGGGATCGTCGAGATCCAGCTTTCGCGGCTGGAGGCCCGGCTGGCGACGAGGAAGATCGTGCTGGACCTGGATGCGACGGCCAAGGCCTGGCTGGCGGACGAAGGCTATGATCCGGTGTTCGGCGCGCGGCCCCTGAAGCGGGTGATCCAGCGGCAGTTGCAAGACCCCTTGTCCGAAATGCTGCTGGCCGGGGAAGTTCTGGATGGCAGCGTCATCCGGGTGACGGCTGGCCCCGAGGGGCTGATCATCGGCGACCGGGTGGTGCAAAGCCACCGCGAGCGGCCGGCGCAGGCGGTCGTTCACTGATCCGTCCACAGTGGACAAAACGGCGAAGCCCAAGGTTTTCAAGACCTTGGGCTTTTGCGTTCAGGCTTTCTTAACGGTTCGGGGACACCCCCGCCCCGCCAGCGGGGAACCGGCGCGCTGGATCGTGACGGGCCTGCGTCGTGGGAACCGGCGGGCATTCCGTGCGTTTCGTTTGCGACACGCAGCTTCTGCGCCGACCTTATTCAAGGATGAACCCGATGACCCTTGTCAGCGACCACATGGACACCCCGAACCCCAGCCAGCCGCAGCCCGAGCCGATCCCTGCCCCTCGGGTCTGGGAGATGATCGAGGCGATCGACATCGCGATGCTGGTCACCTGCTCTGACACCGGGCTGCGCGGGAGGCCGATGTCGACGATCCCGACGCAGGACAAGGGCGTGATCTATGTCCTGACCGAAAGCTCCTCGCCCGCCGCGCGCGACATTCGCGTCAACGGCACGGTGTTCCTGTCCTATCAGGGCCGGGGCGACCATGTGGCGCTGAAGGGCGAGGCGACGGTCAGCAGCGATCAGGGCCTGGTCAAGGACCTGTGGACTCCCGGTGCGCAGGTGTTCTGGCCGAACGGAGCCGAGGCGCATGACGTGGTGGCGCTGGTGATCGACCCCGGACATGCCGATGTCTGGGACGGAGAAGGCGTGCTGCGCGGAATTGTCAGCATCGTGAAAGGCGCGGTGACCGGCAGCTCCCCCGATCTGGGGACGCGGGGAGAGGCCGATCTGTGACGCCGGGGGCGGGGCCAAGGGTCCCGCCCTTCTTTTCCAGCCACTTTTCCAGTGCCGCAGGCCAAGCGCCAATCTGACAGGGCCGATCATGTCCGAACCCGTTGCCGCGTTTCGTTCTGTCGCCATCGTGGGCACGGGGCCGACCGGACTTTACACGTTGCACCATCTGTTGCGGTCGCCGCAGCCGGTCATGGTCACCCTGTTCGAGACCGGGTCGCTGGCCGGTGTGGGCTTGCCCTACAGCCCCGAGGCGGCGCAGGTCGCCATGCTGGCCAACATCGCCAGCATCGAGATCCCGCCCCTGTCGCAGACCTATCTGGACTGGCTTTCCCAGCAGCCTGACGCCGTGCTGGCGGTCTATGGCGTGGACAAGGCGAGTTTGCATGACCGGCAGTTCCTGCCCCGGCTGCTGCTGGGGGCCTGGTTCCGCGACGAGCTTGAACGGATGCTGGCCGAGGCCCCCTTGCACGGGCATCGGGTGGCGTTGCGGGAAGCGACCCGGGTGGTTGACGTCGCCCCGGTTGGGGACGACCTGCGGGTCAGTTTCGACGCGGGCGAGGGGGAAGAAAGCCTGCTGTTCAGCCATGTGGTGCTGGCGACGGGCCATGTCTGGCCGGACGATCCGGCGCAGGACCGCGGGCTGTTCGTGTCGCCCTGGACCGGGCTGGTCGAGGCGCAGGTTCCGGCGGGTCCGGTGGGGGTGCTGGGAAGCTCGCTGTCCGGAATCGATGCGGCGATGGCGGTGGCCTGCCAGCACGGGCGGTTCACGGATGGCGACCGGGCGTTTCATCCGGACGCCGGGGCGCAGGCGCTGCGGATCACGCTGATGTCGCGGCAGGGCCTGTTGCCCGAGGCGGATTTCTGGTGCCCCTTGCCCTATCAGCCGCTGGTGCATCTGACCGAAGCGGCGGTCTTGCGCGAAATCGGGGACGGGGCCGACGGGCTTCTGGACCGGCTGTGGCGGCTGTTCGTGGCCGAGATGGCGGTCGCCGATCCCGCCTATGCCGAGACGGTGGGGCTGGCCTATCTGACGCCTGAAGGCTTTGCCGACGCCTATTTCGCGCCCCGGCTGGCGGCGGACCCGTTCGACTGGGCCAGCGCCAACCTGGCGCAGGTGGACCGCAACACCGCCGCGCGGCGGGTGGTCGGCTGGCGCTATGCGATTCTGCGGATGCACGAGCCGATGGAGGCCGCCGTTCCAGAGCTGACCCCGGCGGACCGCGACCGGTTTGACGCGCTGAAACGGGTTTTCATCGACAACTATGCCGCCGTGCCGCCGCAGTCGATCCGTCGGCTGCTGGCGCTGCATCGGGCGGGGTGCCTGGACCTGCTGGCGCTGGGCGAGGGGTATGAGCTGTCGCGGACGGACGGGGTGACCGAGGTCCGGGCCGAGGACGGGGCTACCGCAGCGTTTCCGGTGTTCATCGACGCCCGCGGCCAGCGCGCGCTGGGGGCCGAGGACCTGCCCTTTGCCGCCTTGCGCGCCCGTCTGGCCAAGGGCGCGGTGGCGATGACCCCCGATTTCGCGCTGCGCGATGTGGGCGACGGCCGGCTGTTCCTGCCCGCCGCGCCCTACCTTCTGCACCGAATGCCGTTTGCGCAGGGCATCTGCGTCAGTGCGGACATGGGGGCCGCCGTGGCCCGCGCGATCCAGCCCGACGCGCAGGCGCAGGCGGCCTGATCAGGCGCTTTTCTTCGCCGGGGGCTTGGTGAAGGCTTCGGTCATGACCGCCTCCATCCCGTGAGCGACGAAATCGGCGGCGGATTTCCGGGCGTCCGGGGTCGGCTCGGACGGCCAGATCGCGATGCCGATCCGCATGCCGGGCAACCGGCGGCGCAACTGGCGGATCTGAAGATCGACCGAGGCCGGCGGCGTGCCGTCCAGGGTGACGAGGATCAATGCCTGCGGCTTTCGTTTGCCCAAGGCCTGTGGCAGGGCGGTCCGATGCGGCAGGGACAGTGCCTCGGCCCCTTCGGCGCGCAGGGCCTGGGACAGCATCTGCGCGGCGGCATCGTCCAGCCGGGTCTGCGCGCCCATCACGACCACGCTGCACCCCAGGCCATCCAGCACCCCGTTGGTCAGAAGGGTCGTTTCGCCGTCGACCGGAGTTTCGGTGGCGACGGCGAGTTCGTCCTCGACCACGGTTTCCAGCTCTTCGGTCAGGGTCCAGGCGGCATGGGCGATGCGGTTGGTCTGGAACTCCGACAGCAGGCCCGCCTGATTGTCGGACTGTGCCAGCGCCAGCGCCGGGATCGCGGTGCGGTCATAGTATTCGGCCAGATAGCTTTTGGCGGTCGACGTGGTCGCCGCCTCGGTGAAGGCAAAGCTTTGCCCGGCCAGAAGGCGGTCATACAGCCGGGCGGATTCGGACAGGACGGGCTGATCGCCCAGCATGATCGGGAACAGGCGCAAGCTGGGAACATGATGGCCGATCACCACAAG
>JAKQLM010000486.1 GCA_029567145.1 Pseudomonadota bacterium | reverse complement strand
GTCGCCGCGCGGAATGCCGACCGTCTCCAGCGCATCCGCCAGCATCGCGCAGATTTCGGCGTCGGCGGCGACTGACCCCGACCCCACCGTATCCGCATCACACTGATAGAACTGCCGGAACCGCCCCGGCCCCGGCTTTTCATTCCGCCAGACCGGCCCCATCGCATACCGGCGGTAGGGCGACGGCAGGTCGTTGCGGTACTGCGCCGCGACCCGGGCCAAAGGCGCCGTCAGGTCGTAGCGCAGGGCCAGCCAGTCGGCATCCTCCTCCTGCCAGGCGAAGACGCCTTCGTTCGGGCGGTCGACGTCGGGCAGGAACTTGCCCAAAGCCTCGACCGTCTCGACCGCCGAGGTCTCCAACGGATCGAACCCATAGCGATGGTAGACCCCGGCGATGGCGTCCAGCATGGCCTTGCGCTCGGTTACCTCCGCGCCGAAATAATCGCGGAAGCCCTTCGGGGTCTCGGCGCGCGGGCGGCGGGGTTTGTCATTTGCCATGGGGTCGGGCCCTTCGCTTTTCTTCGGGCCCCGTGTATCGAATGGGGCAAGGGGCGGCAAGCGCCCGGAAAGGCGCAGATGGACCGGCAAGACGCCCTTGAGGAACGGATCGCACACCTGACCCGCGCGGTCGAGGATCTGTCGGACGTGGTGGCGCGGCAGGCGGACGAGATCGACCGGCTGACCCGCCTGACCCGGATGCTGGCCGAGCGTGAGGCCGAACGGGACGCGACCGGCGAGGCCCCAGCCGCCGACCAAAGGCCACCGCATTGGTGAGAGGGCTGATCGGACCGGACCCGGCTGCGCTGGCGGTGACCCTTGCCCTGGGGGCGATCGGCGGGGCAGTTGCCCAATGGCTGAGCCTGCCGCTGGGGTATCTGCTGGGATCGCTGCTGGTGACGGGGGTGCTGGCCGCTGTCGGGACCAGGCCACTAGGCCGTCAGATCACCCTGCCGCCCCGGCTGCGGATGTGCTTCGTCCCGGTGATCGGGGTGGCGATCGGGGGGGCATTCACCCCCGCCGTCGTGGGGCAGGCGCTGGGGTGGTGGCCGTCCTTGCTGGCGCTGTGCGTGTTCGTGCCCCTGGCCCATGCGGTCGGGTATTTCCTGTACCTGAAGGGCGGGCTTGACCGGCAGACCGCGTTTTACGGCGCGGTTCCGGGGGGGCTGATCGAGAGCGTCCAGCTGGGCGAGGAGGCGGGGGCCAATGTCGCCCTCCTGACGGTCCTGCAGTTCCTGCGGCTGATCGGGACGATTGTCGCGGTGCCGCTGATCTTCTGGGGGGTGACGGGGCATGCGGTCGGGTCGGCTTCGGGCGTGCAGATGGTGGGGGCGGCCGTTCCGCTGGGGCTGCGGGAGGTGGGGGTGCTGGTCGCCGCCGGAGTGGTGGGGGTTCTGGTCGGCCGGGCGCTGCACCTGCCGGGGTGGATCATCACCGGGCCGATCCTTGTGTCCTCGGCCGCGCATGCCCTGGGATGGGTCGAGGGAGTGCCGCCGGGGTGGATGATCGCGGTGACTCAGGTCGTCGTGGGGACGGGCCTCGGGGCGCGGTTTGCGGGGGCCTCAGCGGCGGTGCTTCGGAAGGCGGCGGGGCTGGCGGCGGTGAACGGGGTGGTGGCGCTGGGGATCGCGCAAGGGTTCGCCCTGGGGCTGCATGCGCTGGTGGGGGAGCCGGTGGCGGGGGTGTTCCTGGCCTTCGCCCCGGGAGGGCTGGCGGAGATGAGTCTTGTGGCCCTCTCGCTGGACATGTCGGTGATCTATGTGACGGCCCATCACGTCGCCCGGATCGTGCTCGCGGTGGGGCTGGCGAAGGCGGGGGCCCGGTGGGTGAAGTGAGCGGCGGGTGCGGCTGCTGATGGAGCGGGCTGCGGAGGAGGAGGCCCTGGGAGGAGCCCCCCCGGACGCGAACTGAGGTGCCCTCAGTTTCCTAGACGCCTGCCTCATTCAGTTTCTGCTGTCGGATTTCGAAGTCAACGGGCGACAGCATGCCGTTGTTCGTGTGCTTGCGCTTCGGGTTGTCCTTCGATACGACCAAGCCAATCCTTGCAGCCGATCACTGGACGAAGGATCAACTTGTGACCCGGCAAACCGATCTCGTCGAGCGGGCTCGTCGGATCTGGTCGCTGAACGGATAG